>CAYFXH010000013.1:22796-34235 GCA_964346905.1 uncultured Desulfobacteraceae bacterium
AGAACCCGTTGATTCCTCCGGTCGCCGAGCTTTTGATGATAAAGAAGATGGAGGTGATCACCATGAAAGCTATGACATATGGATTTTGAATGAGCGTCAGCATGTCAATGTTGACGAGAATGTCATTAAGCTGCTCGAAATCCATGTCTTTTACTGCTGAAATAAAGTCCGACCACATGGATTATAAACTCCTTTTCTTTTTCTTCCATCGGCCAAGAGCCACGCTGGCATAAGACGAATTTTCCTCACCAAATTATACAAAATGTATCTAGCAACTCCTATGCCAATTGCTCTTTCTCTGTTTCACAATAGAATACAGCTAGCCTTTTTGGGGGCGGGCATAATCCACCGGAGAAAAGGTTCAAGGATACAGTTCTTTCATCTTTTCCTTACGGTAGGTGGATAGTGCTCGTGTCTCGTATCTTGGGTAGGTTGGTTTATTGACCTGGAACGTCTTCGCATTCGGTGGTTCGGTAGGTTCTCATCCGCGCCAAATCAAAGGCATAATCGTAAATATGAAGACCTTTGGAGGCAACAACCATCTCGCCGTCCCCCACGCCGATCTCGCTCGCCATGTACTCCTTGAGCAGTTGCACCGCTCCAAGGTTGGCAGGGTACCCGTTCCAGGCATCCCAGGAACGAAAATAAACGAAAAAGTGAAGTTGGTCATCCTGGATACGTGTATCGATATGACGCAGACAGGGAGGATCTTCCAATTTCAAGTCGGTGGGCATTCCCACGGTCATGACCATCTGATTATTGCGAAAGCCATACTGTTTATAGGTATCAATCACCGTCTGGATTTGGTCAATTCCCATCCCACCAGCCAGCCGTTCACCATAGGTGTAGTCCTCATCTGGCTCTTTGTGAGGCGTCATGAGATAGGGGAGATAATCATCAAGGTAGTCGTCCGCCACCGGGTTGGGAATTCCCAAATGCGTCGGGATATCCGGCAAAAGCGGTCTCACGCCAGGGTGCTTAATGTGGACAGTCACATAGTCGAGCTCCATTCGCTTTTGTCCCGTATATGAGCCTCGATCGATAACGAACTCTCGACCGTGATCCAGAAGATTCCAGATAATTTGAAACCAGGAATCAGGAAGCGTGGTGGCCTCGATGGTGACAGGCCTTAAGGTAACCTTCGCCATTGCTCTCGTCCTCCTATTTACTCTGCGAGGCTGTACCCAGCCTCCAGTCCTCCCCGGACCAAGCTGAACAGTCATGGTCCAATCTAAATGTCCCACTTGCACTCGGGCACGTGGTGCAGGATCTGGCGATCTGCAGAAAAACAGCTATGACTGGCTCTCCACTCGAGAGTCCCCTCCTTCACTCTCTTGAGGTAACTCCTTTCCTTGGACGCTCAGCTTGACGGTGTTGGCCGGTATCGCTTTGCCACTGGCTTCCAGAGCCTTGTGCACCACGTGTAACAAACCTGCACAGCAGGGAACCTCCATATAGCCGATGGTTATTGATTGGATGTCGTTGTTGGCAAATATTTGTGTGAGTTTGTCCACATATACTTGGGTATCGTCCAGTTTGGGGCACCCTATCGCCAGTATCTTACCGCGAAGCATGTCTTGATGAAAACCGCCCATGGCAAACGGGACGCAGTCAGCTGCTATGAGCAGGTCAGCTCCATTGAAAAAGGGCGCATGTACCGGCAGCAGGTGGAGCTGTATGGGCCAGTTCCGCAGCTCTGAGCCAAGGGTGCCTCTCTCCAAAGGTGGTGCGGCAGGACTCGGTTGTTGAAAACTTACCAGCTTGGCTCCTGGGCAGCCAGCCTCCGCTTCACTCTGCACCTCTGCTGACTGCGTTTCCCTGAGGGTCTTGAGGTGTTCCTCCATCGCCTCTTCGTCGAAAGGCTTTGCCGTCTTCATCACAACTTTGAGGGCGTCCTGAGGACAGTCACCAACACAGGCGCCGAGCCCGTCACAATAAATTTCATTGATAATCTTAGCTTTGCCGTCGCGGATCTCGAGAGCCCCCTCAGCACAGGCAATCACGCAGTTCCCGCAGCCGTCACATTTTTCCTCGTCTATCTCTATGATTTCTCTCATTGTCATGATGCACCTCCGCTCATCTTTTGACGTTTGCCCACAATGGTAATGCACCTCTAGCGGCGGTGCCTTGATTTAAGTCAATGTGTTGATTTTTATCTTTCTCCGCCCAGCCTGCTGGAGCGAACTCGGTTTGGCTCCTGTCTTGTGAAAAGCTAACATGGAATGTACAGCCTTGCAATGGTAAAACCGGGCAGTCCGAGGAGCGAAGCTTCCACCCAGTTGCCCCTGAAGAAACCGTAAAAGTCTTTAAAAAAATGCAGTGGATTATTATAATGGAGAATCAGTGGATATGGTAAGAAAATTCTTGGGCCGATGGATACCTTTTTACGTTCAGTCCGATTGAGGGGAGTGAAGCATGGCAGAAGAGACGATGATTTCCATCAGCGAAGTTTATCTCAAGAGTGACCGTAGTTCGGGCAACATGGTGGTACTCAAGGAAAAAGAAGAGGCCCAACGACATTTCGTTATGTTCGTGGGTGATTCGGAATTTGCTGCCATCGCCAAGGAAAAGGGGTTGGTGGAGCCGAAACGGCCTCTGACCCATGAACTCTACTTGGACATTAGCGATAATCTCCCAGTGGAGTTCCTGCGGATAGAGATCTATGACATGAAGGAGAATACCTACTATGCCAAGGTAATCTTTCGTGCCAATGGCACCGAGCATACCGTTGACTGTCGGCCCAGTGATGCCGTTGCCCTCGCCTTGAACAGAAAAATTCCCATTTTGGTCAACCAGAAACTATTCCGCCGTGAGCTGAGCCCCGAAGAAATCAAAGAATACGAGGAGATCTGTAAGACCGTGAAGTTTTAGGTAAGGTTGGTTGATACTTGTGGAGAGGGGCAATAGATGACGTCCTGAGAAAACGCAGCAGCTATGCGATGTCCATTGGATTTGTCAAGAACTTCCCACGATTTTTTCTATTCCCGTAACCTTCTTATTTCATCGACGATTGCACGACTGAGGGTGACTAAGGTGTTGCTCTGGGCCGCAACCAGCCCCTCGTAGTCATTGGTTTTTACTGATTCTTCTATGAGAGATTTTCGCACTATCAGTTTATTTGACCCCCCTTGACCCACCACCGACCAGATGACACTCAGCACAACCTGCTCACCCAACTGGCCGTCAAACTGCTCCACATCTAGCTTGATGCGGTAGGTCGGAGAGAACTGATCTCCCCAAGGAAATACAGCCACCCGGTCCGTCGGCAGAAGAACGGAAATGTTTTTGGCCAAAACGCGCGAGAAATCTCCCGGCAACGAGCTAGCCCACCGATGGAATTCGGATACCTCCACCTGGTTTTGACTTTTGCGGGTAACCATCTGGGGCCGATCAAGAAACTCTGGGAACTCCACCGGCCCCACGCCTATGGCAATATCCTCAGCGAACACTGCACCAGGATTTTCCCGCTGACTACTAGGTAGGGAGTTCAGCTTGTAAAACTGCGTGGGAGGGGTGCTGCTGCAGGCGGCCAGCAAAAAGACGACAAGCAAAGATGCCCAACCCAAGAATGTTCGATTCTTCATTTCCCCCCTTCCTTTCCGAAAACCAGGGAATTCGGGTACCGTTCAAGGTAATCCACCAGGATGCTGATATTGCGCGCCGCATCGGCAAGCTCTCCCAGTGCCCGTTTCAATTCGTAACCTGTGGGAGAGTCTGCATTCAAGAGCCTGTCAACCTTAATCATCGTTGTCTGAGCCTGCTCCAAGGTGGTACTGGCCGCAGGAACAACACTTGCATCAAGATTTTTTACCATCTTCTGCAAATCTTCTGAGGTCTTACTCAGATTCGCCATAGTCTGCTGGAGATCTTTGCCGATCTGCTCCAGTGGGATGGTGTCCAGCTTTTCTACGATTTGAGTTACACTGCTGGTGATCTCCTCCATGGGCGTTGGCATGGTGGGTAATTCTGGATATTTGCCGCCATATTTAATCTTTGTAAAAGGTGCCTCGGGGTGGAAGTCCAGCTCAACGTAAAGTTGCCCGGTGAGGAGACTCCCCTTCTTGAGCTGTGCCCTGAGGCCCTTCTCAACAAACCGCTCCATGACCTTCCTTCTATCCATTGTTTCTTTCCCAATCATGGTGATCCTTTCCGGTTCAATCTCAATTAAAACCGGGATCCGCAAGGCCAGCTTGTCCCAGTCAAACTCCAATCTGACATCGGTAACCTTGCCGATGGTAATTCCCCTGAAATCCACCGGCGCCCCGACAGAAAGGCCCCTTACCGAACCATCGAAGTGCAAGAGCCAATAGCCCTTCCTCACATACTGCTTCTCAAAGATCTTCTCGCGGCTCTCGTACAGGCGAAAGGTGTAACCCTCACCTGCGCGAGCACTAGGCTCTAGAGTAGTCGGGGTATCGAAGGCAATCCCCCCGACCATCATGGTGACAAAAGACTCGGTGTTGACCCTGATACCGCTGGCATCAACCGTCACATCCAGTCCCGAGGCATTCCAAAAGCGGGTATTTTGACGAACGATCTCGTGATGCGGGGCATGAACGAATATTTTGATGTTCACAGCTGTTCCGTCTTTCTCGAGCTCGTAGGCTACAACCTGGCCCACCTTGATCTGCCGGTAATAAACCGGTGAGCCAATGTCCAGCGAGCTGAGTGTTCCCGCGCTCAGCATGAAGTGGCTACCGGGTAGATCGGCGGTTATGATGGGTGGGGTCTCCAGCCCCATAAAAGAGCGAGTCGGCTTGCCGGGTTTCCCGGGATCAATGCCGATGTAAGCGCCGGAAAAGATGGTTCCCAGACCGGAGACCTCACCGGCGCCCACCCGGGCTCGGACCACCCAAAACCGCGTGTTCTCGGTGAGATGTTTTTTAGCCTCTTTTTCGAGCTCTGCGGTGAGAATGACGTGCGAGAGGTCCTCACTGATACGGATGGATTCAACCTGGCCGACCTCCACATCTTTGTACTTGATCTTGGTCTTGCCGGCTTCCAGCCCTTCGGCGGTCTGGAAGGTTATGGTGATGGTGGGCCCTTTCTCGGAGAAGGCCTTGTATACCAGCCACCCACCGATAAGAGCAGCCACAATCGGGACAAGCCACACCAGAGAGAAAGAGAAGGATTTCTTCTCTTTGACGATAGCTTCAGGGGTGGAGGAAGGATTTCTGCTGCTGCCATTTTCTTCATTCATGGTTTGTCTCCAAAGAATCCCAGATGAGCCTGGGATCAAAGCTCATGGCGGCAAACATGGTGGTCACCACCACCGCCGCAAAAAAAACTGCACCAGGCCCGGCCTCGATGGTTGCCAGGGCACCCAGTTTGACCAGGGCCACCAGAATGGTAACCACAAAAATATCCACCATGGACCAACGGCCAATTGCCTCGGTTATGCGGTACAAGCGGGTGCGATCCTTTGGCCGCCATTGCCATTTTCGTTGAACGGAAATCAATAAAAAGGTGAGGAGCAAAAGTTTCGCCAGGGGAACAAAAACGCTGGCAATAAAAATCACCAGGGCTATGGGCCACATACCGGTGAGGATGAAGTAAATCACCCCGCTCATGATGGTATCGGATTGGGCTTTGCCCAGAGAAATGACCTTGGTAATGGGAAGCACGTTGGCTGGTATGTAGAAGATAAAGGCAGCGATAACCAGGGCCCAGGTTCTTGAAATGGAGTTGGGTTTCCGTTGATGCAACACTGCACCACAACGAGGACAAATTATCTTCCCCCTGCCATGAACCGATCTGGCCTGACAGACAAGATGGCAGCTATGGCAGCTTACCAGTGATTCCTCCAAGGCCGTGGCGAATCCAGTCTTCATCTACCCGGCTCCAATCTCTCCCAGACAATGTGGGGATCCAAAGATGCCGCCACTGCCGCCAAGACGAATATCAGTATGGCAAAAGAGTATACGGCCAAACCTGGGACAACGCTTGCCATTTTGCCCAGTTTGACTATGGAGACCAGGATGCCGACCATGAAGACCTCCATCATCCCCCAGGGCTGGAGACCTCGGATGAAGCGAAAAACCAGGGCCACCATCCAGGGCAGCCGGTTGAACTTGAGGGGCAGCAGCACGTACAGTGCACCTGCAAGCTGGAGGAAGGGAAATAAAATGGAGGTAAGAAACACCAGCACTGCTACACTCCGCATACCCTGTTTGTATAGTTGTTGTACCCCCGTTATCAGGGTGGTCTCATGCACCAGACCTTTACTTTTCAGAGCCAGAAAAGGGTAAGCGTTGGCAACAACAAACAAGATCAGCCCGGCAAAGGCAAATGCCAAAGTACGATCCAGGCTGTTTCGCTTGTAGCGATGCAATACCGCTCCACAGCGACTACATTTAGCCACACTTCCCTCCGGCAGAGCCGGAAGTTCATAGAGGAGATCACACTCGTGACAGGCAATCATTGAAGGTATCCTGATCTGCTAATCGCTATAAATTTTGCACTTTAACTTACTCCTGTTGGGATTGTCACCACCGGAGCGTAGACTTTTTCCGATTCGGTGAAGCTGAAAAGAGCCATAAGGTTGGATGTTTCGATCCCATCGTCGTTATGCTTTGACAAAAGTGCGCGCTGTGCAACATACCACAACAGTTGCTGAGTCCGGTTGCGTCACAACCGCCATGGTAAGAACTGCCCATCTGGAAACCACAAAAACTCCTCCCGCATCCCCGCTCCGCGAGCGGGATCTTCGACGCCTGCCACTACTTGATAGCCCCCATGGTGAAGCCGGCGATGAAACGATCCAAAAATAGGGTGTACAAGATGGCCGCCGGAATGCTTGGAATGAGGGCTCCGGCCATCAACGGGCCCCACTCGAAGAATTCCCCGATAAGTTCCGTGGGCACCCCAATGCTCACCGTTTTGAGGGCTGAGCTGGAGATGAAGGCCAGGGCGTAAATGAACTCGTGCATGGACAGGGTAAAAGCAAATACCACCACGGTCAGGATTCCTGAGATGGAGAGGGGAAGAACTATTCTTACCATGGCCCCAAGACGGCTGTAGCCATCCACCAGGGCCTGCTCCTCGATGTCCAGCGGGATAGATTTAAAAAAGCCCATCAATAGCCAGGTGCAAAAAGGAATGGTGAAGGTGGGATAAATCAAGATCAGAGACCACAACGATTCCTGGAGCCCGAGGACGCCAATCACCCGGGAAAGCGGGATAAACAAGAGGGTGGGTGGCACCAAATAGGTAAGAAAGATGCCTATGCCCAGATTTTCGCCCCAGCGCCCAGCCCAGCGCGCCAGGCTGTAGGCGGCGGGGACCGCTACTGCTAAGGTGATTGCTACCACTGCAATGCCCACCACCACGGTATTGATGAGGTATTTGACAAATAGGGTATCAAAGAAAAGATGGTGCAGGTGCTGCAAGGTGGGGGGCTCGTTGTAGATAAAAGGGTTGTTCTCCATGGTATAGAGGTCATGGGCCCGCTTGAACGAGGTGATAACCATCCAAAAAAAAGGGAAGGCGCAAAAGAGGGAGAAGAAAATCAGAATGGTATAGAGGGAGCCCCTCCTTGCTACGTGCTTGAAGCGCACCATCAGGTCACCTCCGTGCGGCGGGCTAATCGGAGCATGAGGGCGGCCACAGCCGCCATCACCGGGAAGAGGAAGAGGGCGACGGCCGCGCCTTGGGCCAGGTCACCCGCCTCGATGCCCTTAAAGAAGGCCCAGCTGGCCAAAACCTGGGTGCTATGGATCGGCCCACCTTGGGTGAGCACATAGACGACGGCAATGTCGGCGAAGGTAAAGACAACTCCAAAGAGCACCGCAACGGTCATGATTGGTAGCAACAGCGGGATCATGATCTGGAACAACCGGCGCCAGAAGCCGGCTCCATCCACCTCAGCAGCATCGAGGATATCCCGTGGAATTGCAGTCAAACCCGCCAGCAAAATAACCGTCGCCAGGGGGAGCATCCGCCAGGTATGAACCAGGATAACGGAGAACATCGCCAGGCTCGGCACCCCCAGCCAATAGAGATTTGAATTGGTCCCGAGGATGGCATCGGGTCCGCCGAGGAACCCCGCGTACCGCAGAAGCCAGTCAATGGGGCTGAAGATGGAGTCGAGCATCCACAGCCAGCCGATGGTTCCCAGGGCGATGGGGGCCGTCCAGGGAAGCAGGATAAGAAACCGCACCAGCCACTTTCCCCGAAATTCTTTGATGAGGGCCAGAGCCAGGACTTTTGCCAGCACCAACACGAGCAGCTGCGAGACAAAGGTGAAGATAAAGGTGTTCTTGAGCGATTTGAGGAAGACCGGATCTTTGAGGACAGCCTGAAAATTCCTTAGTCCCACAAATGTGAGGCTGGGATCGCCGGTGGTGGCGTTACTGAGGCTATAGTAGATGGCCAGGAAGAAGGGTATTCCCACCAACACCACGATATAGAGGATAGCAGGTGCGATCAAAAGGGGGGCAAGTACCCCCTCCCGGTCCCACATATGACTGAACCGGCCTGCAAACTCGTCATTATTGGCTCCCATTTTCACCTCTCAAAGGGGGCTCTTTTCAGTTCGCAAACCGGTCACCTTATCAAAAAGCTTGACATCTTGGGCTCGGACGGCGAATTCATACACTTGACCTTCTTTGATGGTTACGGTCACATTGAGGGGCACCTTGGCAATGACGGCAACGTCTTCGTCATCCCCATCCCGGCCCAGGAAGCCGTAAAGCAGCCGGTCCGAG
This sequence comes from uncultured Desulfobacteraceae bacterium, assembly GCA_964346905.1. Lineage (GTDB taxonomy): Bacteria > Desulfobacterota > Syntrophobacteria > BM002 > BM002 > BM002. The sequence goes on from CAYFXH010000013.1 coordinate 31,502, forward strand.
CCAAGATGCTCCACCCGGCGCACGTGGTAGGGGAAGGTCTTCGGATCATCGCTGGGATCATATACCTCTTTGGGCAGAAAGCTCTCGGGACGAAAGCCTACAAGGACATCCTCCTCCTCAATGAGGTTCATCGGCGGCGACCCCAAAAAGGTCGCCACAAAGGTATCGGCCGGCTCATGGTATACTTCGTGGGGCTCGCCCACTTGCCTAACCCTGCCCTCACTCATCACCGCAATCCGGTCCCCCAACCCCATCGCCTCCACTTGGTCATGGGTCACATAGATTGTGGTGATTCCGATCTCCTGTTGGAAACGCTTCAGCTCGTATCTAGCCGAGTGCCTGAGCTTGGCATCTAGATTGGAAAGGGGCTCATCAAAGAGAAAGACGGTGGGTTCTCGCACCATCGCCCTGGCCAGGGCCACCCTCTGCCTCTCCCCCCCGGAGAGTTCGCGAGGTTTGCGGTTAAGAAACCGTTTGATACGGAACATCGAGGCCGCCGTCTCTACTTTCTGCTTCCATTGATCCTTTGGCACCCCCTGAGCTTTGAGGGGAAAGGCGATGTTTTTGAAGACCGTCATGTGGGGGTAGAGAGCATAACTCTGAAAGACCATGGCGATCTTCCGGGCCCGGGGTGGCAGTTCGTTTACAACTTGATCGCCGATAAGAACCTCTCCCTCGCTCGGCCGCTCAAGACCGGCGATCATCCGCAAAAGCGTCGTCTTGCCACAACCGGAGGGGCCCAGCAGCACGAGAAACTCACCTTCTCGAGTGGCCAAATCGACGCCATCCACCGCCTTCACTTTACCAAAATGCTTCTTAAGACCCCGTGTCCCCACTTGAGCCATGGGCTCCCTCCACCTTGGGTATCCGTTTCAAAACTCTTACTAGAGCTCAGATCAATAGGATTTCTAACCGGGTATTCCTTTGCAACATTCCACTATTCCCATTGCAGAGCCATCCGGAACTTAGTTCGCATCTCTTTTTATATCTTAGTATGATACCTTCGCAACCTTAAAGCAAGACTGGAGGCCCTAACATTGCAAGGCCTCCAGTCTTTATCATTAAAACCTCATTGAGCGCAACACCCATTTCACCTGGTGCCACCAACAAGCCCCTTCTTCCGCCACTTGTCAAAGATCGCCCTGGTCAATGTTTCTGCCTGCGCTACTGCCGTCTCAGCCTTCATACCCCGGGCGGCGTTGGCCATCATGTTGGGCACCACGAAGGTACCGAAAATCTCCCCAATGGCCGGGTTGGCCGGACCCGGATGGCCCACGTTGGTGCTCCAGTCCAGGGCGGGCTTCAATACTTTTAATTTATCAGTGGCCTCACCCGGGAGCGCGAAGGGATCTTTGTCGAACCAAGCATTGTGCAGGTCAAGCAGTTTTTTTGCTCCGCGGACGCGAGGATAGCCCCGATTGCCAGAGGGCACAGGAGTGTCAAAGAAGGCGGGGGAGTTGTAAAGCTCGCTATAGTACATCGCCTGGTCATAGTTTTCCACCAGGGCAAGAAGGAACTTCTTCGCCGTATCAACGTTCCTGGAATAGTTCGGGATGATGTAGTTGTAGATAACGTGCTCGCTCGTCCAACGAGTCCCTCGTGGACCCTTGAGCGGCGGCACAAAGTAGACATCCTTGGCAATCTCCGGTTTCTTCTTTTGACCGCTGCGGTAGGCGGAGATGGAGTTGAGGATGTAGGAGGCTTTTCCTGCGATGAGAGCCCGGTTGTTGGACGCTGCCCCCCAGGCGAATACCTCGGGTGTCATTGACGTTTTGTACAGTTTGGCCATGAACTCCACGGCCTCCACGGTCCGCTCGTTGTTTATGATCACGTTCTCGTTGGCGTCCTGCACGCCGCTGTCGTAGGACCACAGGAGAGCGCGGGCGGCCATGTTCGAGTCGATCTCTTGAGACAACCCGATGCCCAGCTGTACACCGAGCTGATTCTTGATGTCCCCACCGTAGGTGATCAAGTCTTCCCACTTCTCGGGGCCCTCAGGCTTGCCTACCTTCTCCCACAGGCTCTTGCGATAGTCCCCCGGGTCTATAACCCAGCCGTGGCAGAAGCCGTAGTACTTCTTCGTTTGCGGATTGAATGAACTCCGTTTGCATAGGGCGGCCTGCTTGCCGAATCGCCTTTCCGCTTCTTGGTTGACGTCGGTCAAGTCCAGCACGCTGGGCTCGAAATGTGCGGGCGGAAAGATCCACTCGATGAGATCATGGCCTGTTCCTGCGGATATCTCGGCTGAGGTGCGGGCTCCAATTTGGCTCAAGTGGATGTGATCCACGGTGACCTCGACTCCGTTTTCCTTCCCCCACTGCTGAGCAAAGTTGTCGAACCATTCTCTGTCATACCTGGGTACGAAATGGGCCCACTGAAGAATCTTCAACTCCTTCGCGGCGGCCCGTGCCTGCCTCGGAATGAAGATGGTGGGACCCAATCCCGCCGCTACCACTCCGGCGCCGGCAGTTTTAATGAAATCCCTTCTGGTTATAGCTCTTACTTTATCTTTTGCCATGTCATCCTCCTTTCTCTGCAAAACTTAGGTTTCCTTCCCCTAACAGTACTGTGAAAACCGCAACCTCTTGGGCCGCCACCAGAATAACAATTGATATGGGCAAATGTATGGTTACCAGAGATTGTTATGAAGTTGACATCTGAGAGATGGCAGGTGGCCTGGCTCTCTGTACTGGGAAGATTCTAGACTGTAAGCTAACTAAACAACAATAACGGC
>CAYFXH010000013.1:34245-52872 GCA_964346905.1 uncultured Desulfobacteraceae bacterium
CGAGCTTAGAAATGTAAGCTAATAGGTAACAATAACCTCATCAGGAGCTGACGTCAATCGGTTTTCGGACAAAAGTTCCCCCAAAGAGCTCAGCTGCTCGCTGTTTCACAGCCTCCCCCTTCTGGCCTTTTCTGGTGCTCCTCAGCATAAACCAATACTAAACCTCAGTTCACAAACATCAACCATCCATTCTTGGGGGAAATCATGGTTTTCGGAAATAAGGCTTACTAACTCGATGCTTCGCCCTCAGATGAGTGAGGTGTCTCTTCCCTAATGATCCGAATCCGAGTAATGGCCTTGGCAAACATCTCCTCCACTCGAAAACGAAAGGTTTCCCATTGCACCTCCTCCTCGATCCCGGGCAAACGGCCAAACAGGGTCAGTACCAGCCCGGCCAGGGTCTGGTACCCGTCTTCGGGAAGTTCCCAGTGCAACCATTTGTTCAGATCTCGTATGGACACACTGCCATCCACGAGAAATGATCCGTCGTTCTGGGGTTGTATCCGGCGCAAAAACCTATCATGCTCATCTTCAATTTCGCCCACTATTTCTTCAAGAATGTCTTCAAGGGTGACAATTCCCGCAACCTCACCATATTCGTCAACCACAAAGGCCAGATGGATCCTGGTTTTCTGAAAATCTACCAGCTGCTGACGCACCGACTTGCCTTCCGGCACATAGCTGGCCCTTCGCATAATTTTTTTCAGGGAAAACTCGCTGGCCGGATCTGACCACCTGAGAAGATCCCTGATGTGCACAAATCCTAACACTTCGCCCTTTTTTTCCTGATAGATGGGATATCGGGAAAACTCACTCTTGTTCACACCAGCAAGGACCTCTTCGTAGGGTGTGTTGATTTCGAAAGCCTCCACGTCCCGCGTTGGCAGCATCACGGATTCCACCTGGATCCTATCCAAGGCCAGCACTGCCTGGAGCATTTCTTCGTCCCTTTTCTTCAGAACCCCCTCCTCCGCACCCACCCGAATCATGGCAGCGATTTCATCGATGCTGGAGATGTAATCAAGACCAGGTTTTTCCAAACGAAAAAGGGTAATGAGCTTGTTACTTACCGCTGAGAGTATACGCACCAATGGATAGAGTATCTTGATAAGTGCGTAGATGGGTTGGACTATGAGAATAGCGACCCGTTCTGGATAATACGCTGCAATGGTTTTGGGGGTGAGTTCTGCGAATACCAGAATGAGCAATGTCATGATCAGGGTGGCCCAGATGACTCCACCCTCACCCATCAAGCCGATGGCGAGGGAGGTAGCAAGGGCTGAAGCCGCAACGTTAACCAGGTTATTCCCCAAAAGGATCGTACCAATGAGCTTCTCCGGTTCTTTCAGGGTCTTTTCCACGAGACGCGCTCGTCTCCTCTGCCGACCCAGGTGACGAATGCGCCAGCGATCAACCGCCATAAGGGCGGTTTCTGAGCCGGAAAAAAAGGCAGAGAAGGTAAGGAGGAACACCAGTCCCAGCAAGAAAAATGGCCAGGCTGCTAAGCTCATAACTTCTCCTTTTCTGCACCACTACTCCATGACGCCACAAGTCTTTTGCCACGCTGGCGTCTATGGTTGCTCTCTGGTATATGCAACACGAGGGTTGGAGTGCTGTACACGGTTTTCCTTCGCTGCAAAAGCCTCTGCTGTGTAAAGAAAAAACAGGCCTTCTTCCAACCAGCAGAGGCTTTCTTATGTGAGGAGGTGCATCTACGATGACGCAGGATGAAGAAAAAATATTGAAGATTGCCAAGGAAGTCGTGGTGAAGTTCATTGAAATTGGTCGGGTTTCCCCCACCCAGTTTGACGGTGTTTTCCAAAACGTATGTCGCACCATCAAAGCGAGTGTCAGCTTCGATGATTCAAATTAAGGGCACTGTCAGCGGACGGCATGGAAAGTCCACACCGCTAGATCAGTATAAAGACTGCTGCCTTCTTTCGCAACCGATAGTCCGGTTCGCGTATGGGATAGCGAAAAGAGCGCAGCGTTTTTCCTCTTACGCGGTGGGGCCAAGCTGTTTGCCTCTTCTGTCGCTCGGACCCTAACGGATCATTATTACATCCGCCGAGATATCTTACTCAGTGCAGTGCAGCGGGGGTGAAGTTTGAGAAGTTCGTCCGATCAGACAACTGACTGCACAAGTTCCGGCTCCCGTTTTGAAAAAAAGCGGCCGTGGTTTATCTGAAAGGCACGGCCGCGTTTTCGCTGTATTGTAAATGACAGAAATGTCTCCCAACCTTAGGCTGCTTGCAAAGCGTTCTGCATGTGGCTAAAGATATCCTTAACGCTCTTGATCTTTTCTGCTTCTTCATCGGGAATTTCGAGATTGAATTCCTCTTCCAACGCCATGATCAATTCTACCACGTCCAGGGAATCAGCGCCCAGGTCGTCAACTACGCTGGCCTCGGGAGTTACGTCCCCTCGATCAATCCCCAGTTGATTGGCAATTATTTCCACGACCTTCTCTTTCATTTCGCCCAAATTCATACGCTTTCCTCCACGGATAGTAACAACGTTATTCACCAATGACACGTTCAGAGAAACTGATTGTCGACCTCGTCAGTTTCCGGTTGCTTTCACAAAGGTGCAATTCGATTACCGAGATAATGATATCCATCGGATTTGGGCATCCCTCCCTTCTTTTGTGTATTGTCCAGAATATCCCTTCCCAAAATCTTCTCTGCCAACCTTCCGGTCCCGCTGAGAAGAGAACTGTATCCGATCCCCTCGGCCCGAGAAACCCTCACCTGGACTTGTTACCAGCCGAGAGCTCTCGAGACTCGGGATTTACAAAACCATAAAATATGGTCTGAACTACAGCAGGTATTTCATCTACCAGGGAGTAGCCCCCATCGCTGGCCAACCATTTCTGCATTACCCCATCGATGAAACCCATGACTCCATAGAAAACGGTGTGGAAGTCTATCGGTTTCAGACGGCCATTTCTAGCCGCCCGATAAATCTTCCGCTTGAGCAATGGAACCTTCTTTAAAATATTGCCAATGTAGAGTGCCTTGACCTCGGCACCAAAATCACTCTGCTCCTGTATGAGGACCTTGTAAAGATTGCGGTTGCGATCGAAAAAGGCAAAGTAAACACTCAAATACGTCTCGATAATCTCAAGTACATCTGCCTCCGGGTCGATGGCACCCCCCACCTCCTGCTCGAGCTCGGTCACCTTTGAGCGGATCAATTCAGAAAAGAGACCTTGTTTGCTGTGGAAATGCCGATATACCGTTCCCTTCCCCAACCCGGCAAGCTCGGCAATCTCATCGACAGTGGCCCCATGGAAACCCTTTGAGGAAAAAATTTCCAATGCGGCGGTCAGAATTTTTTCGCGGGTATAGGAAGTCTGCGGTCTACCCTGATCCTTTCGTCCAACCTCTTTACACAGCTGCCGGGTGAGCAATCTTTCACTGAAATCCATCTGGTCCAAACCTCGGCTCTTGGCTGCCTTAATAACTTCCTTGATCCATATGCCAATCATGGTTTCAGTTTTTGCGTCTGCAGAAACAATCTGGGAAACCCCTTCTTCAAAGATCGAGGCCAATACTCTAGCGTCCTCTCCACTCTGCCCAATCTCATCTCCTAAGACGCTTTCCCAGAACAGACGCCAACCAGCAGGATCCGCTTCGGCCTCCGGTAGGAGCAAAGGTAAAAGCATTTCCCATTTTTCTTGGTCCAGTCGGATTTCCTCTTCTCCATATCTTGGCATGGCCATAACCCTAAAAAATGTGACGGACTGGTCCGTCATTATCTTGATTTGCGGCGATGTGTCAAGTCCTTTTTCTTAGGAAATAAGAGAAACCTGCTAGGATTGATAGGATTGAATTGTTGTCAGCGTTCTTATCTCATAGACGGCGGGCGAGCCTCCATTGAGACGTTGGTAGGCCCTATTGACAACCTCTTTGGTTTCTTGGCTCAGCCGGTATCTATCCAGGGCCGCAAAAGGAACATAAGCACAGGAAATTGCATCGCTACTGGCCTGCAGTCTGCCTCCCCTTCTCCGGCAAAGAAAGTCCATGAGCACATAGTGAAACTGGATCTGCCCTTCCTCATCAACAAAAATCCTGTCGAGTACGGCAACGAGCTCCACCACTTCTACCGTGAGCCCAATCTCCTCTTGAACCTCACGCACTATCGCTTCCTGCAGGGTTTCCCCTAGTTCCACCGCGCCTCCGGGTAACGACCACTCACCGTATGCCGGCGGTCGACCCCGGCGGACCAGCACAACCTGTCCATTTTCAATGACAACCGCGGCCACCCCGACTATTGGGCGCTCTGGGTACTCTCGTGGCATGGTGGAATTCCGTCTAAGAAATCCCAGCACTTGGCAGTAAAGCTCCCCAACCAAAGATCGGGGCTGCTCAAGCTGGTATGCTCTCTAGCTGCGTCGCTTCGCCAGTCAGGGTCCATCCGGAAACCTAGCTCTCGGGTGTCATTCTGAGGAGTCGCGCCAAAGGCGGGACGACGAAGTATCTCTGAGTACATGGATCCGCTTGAGATTCATCACGGAGTTTATCCCGCTGCCTCCTGCCCGCTGGGGCGATAGCTGAACTTCAGGGTTTACATCGACGCCCGGGGCTAAACCCCTGGTAGAGAGCTTCATAACGATCTCTAAACGTAACTCGATTACCAGAGGCTGTCTTGAGACCAAACGTGCAGTGAGGTCGGTGAAAGACCCAACTGCGTTTGTTTCCGAGATAGAACTCCTCCTGGTCAACAACAGGTATGGACCAGATACCCTTTGTCTCCTGCAAGGCCTGACGTTGGAGTTCCAGCAGTTGTTTCCAGTAACGCAGCTTTGCCTGTCTCCGCACAAGGTGAGCATACCCCTGGCGGAGCAGTTCCCCATTTACAAAGGTACCGTCTTCGAGAAAAACGTATGCCAGCAAACGGCCGTAATGGTCGTGTCGCTGCTCGGCCAACTCGAGCCTTATCCAGTGGCCCAACACCATTGTCCTGTTGAATGTCCGTGCCTCCTCACCGTAGGGTTCAGCCGGTTTGTCGCCGTGTGCTATTTCAGGGGCATCAATACCAACATAGCGAACCCGTTGACCTCCTGAAAGAACAATGGTGTCACCATCATCAACCCATCGTACCAAAACGCGCGTTCGAGCTCCATCCACTTTTGAGAGGATTAGCTCACAGACGACCGCAACAAAAATCAAGACCATCGCCAACCTTGCTACTGGGTAACCATGTCGGCGTTTGCTCTTTTCGGCTTTTCCTGAAGGAAACATGTGCTGTCTTATGGGTGTATTGGCTACCGATAGTTTGGCCTAGCGAAATAGCGAAAAATGACTTTACAAACCGGAGACAATATCAAGATTTTAGTTTAATTTTATATTAAAAAAATTTTGTATATTAGTATGTTATAAATATATTTTATCAGCATTCAAAAGAAAGTTGGTCCGCGACCTCTGGGTAGGTCAGAAAGGTGATACTTCCTCAAACCAAACCTGAAGGGAATCGTCAGTGGTAGCCGCAGCGGCGATCCACCTCAGCCATCATGGTATTTAACCGATCCTCCACCAGTTGCCGATAGTTTTCCAATTCCTCGCTGCTGGCATCTGCGGGAATGTGGATTGGCTCGCCGACGGTTATGCAGACGTTGCTCCAGGGAAGCGGTAGGATCATTTTGTCCCAGCTGTTTCGTATGGTAAGGGTGCGGTTGGCAGACCAAATAACCGGAAGAAACGGCGAACCGGTGAGCATGGACAGAACTATCATACCTTTCTTGGCCACATACGCTGGTCCCCGGGGACCATCCAGAACCGTTGCACATGCTTTGCCGCCTGTTGCCAGATGAAGCCGCATCTGCTCCAGAGCTTCTCGGCCCCCTTTGCCGGAGGAGCCGCGCACAGGAACAACGCCAAAGCCTGAGGAATACTGGGCAAGAATTTCCCCGTCCTTACTCTGGCTAATCATGATCATAGGGCGGAAATGACCAAAAAAGTAGAGAAAATAAATAGCTGCTCGGTGCCAAGTACCTACAACAACGGGCGTGTCGTTTGCAGCATATTCCCTATAGATCTGCTCATTGATTATTGTTACTCGGCAGGTATCGAACCATATTCGCACCAGAGGCACCAGCACCTTACGCACAAGGCGGCCCATAAGGGTTTCATGGGCAAAATCGCGAATCCTAAAAGCTTTTCTTCGTTTACCAGCCACTCACTAATCTCTTTTTTTGAAAAACACCCTGGTGCTCGAGAGCGGCAGCTCTGGTTCATAACAATGCGGGACAAATCTTACTACGCCAAAAGCTAACAAAGCCTTTCACCACTGTCAAATAGGAAGTCATCTCAACTTAGGCGAGCGCCTGTCTGTCCAACATCCCGCTGAGACCACCCCGTTCTGCCGGAGTGAATCCAAGAGCTTCGCGCCATACGTCGTCACTCTCCATGCAGAGATACACACAGAGTTTCTTGTGCCCCCACCGCAACATTTCGTTTAGATGACGATACATTTCCACTCGGAGGTCGCGGAAGTAGCGGAGCTTGCCGTCCAGGCCAGGAATGAATTCTTCATCAAGAATGGAGCTTGCTGGGTGGTTTTTTTGAATTATTGGCTTGAGCGACGGCATGAACCGCAAAGTCCCTAGACTAATCCAAGTAATACCACTTGGATTTACCGCGGAGAAGAGACGATCCACCACCTCCTCGTAGCCCCGTTGCCAGTCGGGATAAGCCAGAAGTGGATCAAAGTGAAAGGCAAGGCGATAGCCCCACTCTTGGCACCGTCGGGCTGCCTCCAGCCTCTCCTCCAGAGTGGCAGTCGCAGCTTCCTCCTTGGCGATCAAAGATGGCGGATTGAGCGACCAGGCAACAATTGTGTGGCCGCGGTGATCGAGTTTTTCGAGGAGATCTACCTGACCGGTCTTGGTTTTCAATTCGAGGATCGCCTTTGGTTGGGTGGCAAAAAAAGGCACCAGAATCTCGGTGATGTGAGTCAATGGATCCAACAGTAGACTATCTGTGAATTCACCTGTACCGATCCGATGCACGCGGCCGGGGGAATTACGCAGATGGACTGTGAGCTGTCCCATCATATCCTCAACATTGGCAAAAAGCCGCACATTGGGATTGGCAAAATAGGCTTGGAGTATACAGTAGGTACAGCCTAGGGAGCATTGGCTACCCAGATGAAGGATTTGGTATCCGCAGCAAATGTAAAAGCGGGTTCCTGGGCAGGGTTTAATGAAGCGTCCACGAAATTTTACGATCTCCAGGAGATTGTTATTCTCCGCGGTGGTATCTTCTTTGAGACGATCCACCCAATTCACCGGGGTGTCCGGCAGGGCTTGGAGAATGCGTTGGACCAGGGAGCTGTCGGCAACCTCCCTCTCAATCACCAGCCTTTCTGGACGATACATCATTCCCTTTCCATGATTCGTTGGAATGCGGGCTTGTCGGCCAACCGGGCCACATGCTGCAGCCGAGCTACCAATTCATCAGTGCGCTCGAAAGTGCATTCCAGGCTCCATTTGGGTCCCTCAAAATGGGGCGGAGGCACCAAACGCACTCCCGACGGTAGGCCAAGCTCTCGAACCTCTCTGGCAAATCTCTCTTTACGGACAGTAAGCCGAGGAGTCCGCCGCGCCTGCAGGTGGTTGCGAATCTCCTGGGCCCGCTGCCGTGCCGGCCTCCTCAGAGCCTTACGCAAATCTCTTATCTCTTTCACATCGATCACCTGTACCGGGGTGAGCTTGTCGCGGCGTCCGATTTCCGCAACCGTCTCAACTATTTCCTCCTGCACACTCACACTGAAGGGAAGCTCTTCAAAGAGGTGAAAAAGAGCGAGACGGTCCTCTTGTTGTAACGGCATGAGGGCAAAGGCAATGCGCTCATGAAGTCCACCCTTGGCGAGGGAATCGAGGATGACCGGCTCCAAATTTGGCAACTTTGCATAACGGCTAAGAAGGGTACCACTGGGCTCCAGGTCCAGAAGAGGCATGAATTCTTCAATGAGCTGCGACTGGTCCACATAGTGGGCCATTTTGGTGAGGACCAGGGATTTTTCCACTGGATTTAAAGCTCTTTGGGCCAGATTGTCGTAGACGGCCATACGCAAGCAGGTCTGTGATGGCAAAGACCTGGATAGCACCAAACAGTCCACCGGCTCCAGGTCCATCTCTCTACATACCGCCAGCCGACGGCTCCCGCAAATGATTTTAAGAAGGCCGTCTTCCTTGGGCTGTAACAGGGGCTTTTGCAGCAAGCCAACAGCTCGGATGGAAAGGAGAAGTTTGTCGGGAAGAGGGCCGTAGGTGATTAGGCAGGTGGTATCATTCCAGTCCACTTCAGCAAACTGGACGGAACAAGGCTCTGTTTTGGGCATGGTCCCGCTCCTAACTCTCGGTGAGACGTTCCAGAGCCTCCAGATAGCGGGCCTTGGTGTGGCGCACCACCTCGTCCGGCAGCGTAGGTGCAGGCGGCGTACGATCCCAGCCGCTCTGATCCAGGTAATCACGCAGATACTGTTTGTCGAAACTATCCTGGCTGGTACCGGGTCGATACCTGTCCGCCGGCCAGAATCTGGATGAATCTGGAGTGAGAACTTCATCAATGAGAATGAGCTCGTCAGCGACGAGACCGAACTCAAACTTGGTATCGGCAATAAGGATACCGCGTTGGCTGGCCATAGCCGCTCCTTTCTCATAGAGAGCCAGGCTGAGATCACGGAGTTGTTCCGCCAGATTCGTGCCTACCTTGTTGCGGAGAGTGCTGAAGTCAATATTTTCGTCATGGCTACCTTTTTCAGCTTTTGTCGACGGGGTGAATATGGGCGAGTCAAGACGAGACGACTCCACTAGTCCTGCCGCAAGATCAATGCCGCACACTGAACCCTGTTTTTGATAATCTCTCCACCCGGACCCACTGAGGTAGCCACGAACAATGCATTCCACCGGCAGAGGTTCTGCCTTTTTCACCAGCATGCTCCGATCAGCCAGCTCTTTAGCATGAGGTTGGCACTGCTGAGGAAACTCTCCTACCTCCGTGGTTACCAGGTGGTTGTCCACTACCTTGGCCAAGGCTCTGAACCAAAAAGCAGAGATCTTGGTAAGAATCCGGCCTTTGTCTGGGATGGCTGTGGGCATTACCACGTCGTAAGCGGAGATCCTGTCTGTGGCAACAATAAGCAAATGATCGCCGAGATCATAGATGTCCCTGACCTTTCCCCGCGCTCGTAAGGTAAGGTCTGGAAAGTGAGTCTCAAACACCGGGGCTGCTGTCATGCTATCCTCCCTCTCATCCCCGTGGAGCGCTTCAGGTGGGTTAGGCATCCCCTCCGCTCTATCGTATCATATTCTGTAGGAATGATACTTGAGACGTACTTGCCAAAAGGAGCGCCAAAGTTAGAAAGGGGCGAAACCCAGTTTGGGGTTCGCCCCTGTGATCACCAGCATCAGTTTCAGCCGATAACTGCCAGCGTATCCCCCTTCTGGACCGAATCGCCAGTTTTGAAAGGAATAGAAAGCACGGCACCGGAAACAGGCGCAGTGATGGAGTTCTCCATCTTCATCGCCTCAAGGATGAGAACCACATCGCCCTCATTTACTGCATCACCCTCATTAACCTCATACCTAATAATCATCCCCGGCATTGGTGCTTCTATGGGAGTGCCATCTGCCACCGCCGGCTTAATCCTGGGTTCAGCCGGAGCAACCTCAGGTGGAACCGCTGCCGCGGGAGCAGGAACAGCAGGCGCGGGAGCTGCCGGAGCCGCAACCTGAGGTGCCATTGGCGTCACCGCCGTAACCATGGGTGCCCCCCCCACTTCATCCACTTCGACTTCAAAATAATCGCCATCCACAAATACATTGAAGGTGCGGATTCCCGGGCCCTTTTCTGGGGCAGGCTTTTCCACTTTCTCCACAAGTTTCCCTGCCTTGGCCAGAGCCACCAGCCGCTCCTCCTCCTTGACCTCTTCCAGAGTCTTGGGCTTCACCTCGTCTGGAATCTCCTCTTTACCGTATTTCCACTTCAAGAAACGGACGCCTGTGGTGGGATACAGGGCCACAATCAGCACATCATCTATATCTTTGGCCAAGTCTCCGGCAATGGCCTTGGCCTTATCCAACTCTGGGTCCAAAATATCGGCGGGCCTAACAGTAATGGGCTTCTCGCCTCGAGGATATCCCTTCAGCGCCTTTTTCTGGGCCTTGGGATCCAGCGGAGCCGGTGTTTCACCGTAGAGCCCGTAAAAAAGATCCTTTGTCTGTGCCGTAGTCATTTTGTAGCGTTCATCAGGGGTGTCGAAAAGCACATTGTTTACCGTCTGGATGCCAACAACCTGACTGGTGGGCGTTACCAAGGGCACCTGACCCATTTCCTTTCGCACCCGCGGCAACTCGGCAAACACCTCGTCAATCCGATCCAGGGCGTTCATCTCCCTCAGCTGGTTAACCAGATTGGAAAGCATCCCGCCAGGGGTCTGGTGTAGAAGCACACCGACGTCAATAATGGAAAGCTTGGTATCGTCCAATAGGTGGCGATACTTGGGTGCAATTTCCTCCAGATATTCGTCAATTTTTGCCAGCCGCTCCAGGTCGAAACCGGGATCTCGACTGGTACCCCTCAGAGTCACCACCAGGGGCTCCAAGGCTGGATGTGAGGTTCGATAGGCCCATGGTGCCATGCAGGTGTCAACGATGTCCACCCCCGCCTCAATGGCCTTCAGCAACGCCATGCACGACTGGCCTGAGGTAAAATGGCTGTGGAGATGGATGGGCACCTTTACCGCTGCCTTGAGGGCCTTGACGAGCATATAGGCATCGTAGGGCGAGATGAGGCCAGCCATGTCTTTGATGCAGACCACATCTGCACCCATGTCCTCGAGCTGTTTCGCCTTATTGACATAGTATTCAGTGTTGTAGACTGATCCACCCATCCGCGGTTCGGTCAAAGAATAGCAGATCGCACCCTCAAATTCCTTTCCCATTTTCTTGATTACTTTAGCAGCTGTCTCAAAGTTGCGCAGATCATTCACCGCGTCGAAAACCCGAAAAATGTCAATGCCATTTAACACTGCCCGTTCCACAAATATCTCGGTCAAATCGTCAGGATGGTTACGATAGGCTACCAGGTTCTGCCCCCGAAGCAACATTTGCAGTGGCGTATTCTTGAAATATTTCTTCAGCGTCCGCGGCCGTTCCCAGGGATCCTCCCCCAGAAAGCGATGCATCACGTCAAAGGTTGCTCCACCCCACACCCCAACAGAGTAGAAACCAATCTTATCCATCTCCTCCGCAATGGGGATCATGTCCTCTGTGCGCATCCGGGTGGCAAAAATCGATTGGTGTCCATCCCGCAGAGTCAAATCCTGAATCTTGACCGGATTGGTTACTTTCGTCTTTTCCTCCACCAGTCCGGCCGTCAGTTTTCCATGTTTATCTGCCATCATCCTCTCCTCTTAATCTCTCCTCTTTTGAGTGCACAATTCCAAACCGCTTGAACATCATGTCTACCTGAATGTGTAGTATTAGTAAAGATAACAAGAGAAAATACCACGAGCAGGATATTAGGGGGCGCCACCGTAGTATTGTGCAGATCGCCCATTTAACGGATCATGCGCAACTGGAGTAGCCTGCGCATCTCCATCACAGCCTGTCTCCCTGAGGCGGACCAGAGGCTTGCAGCCCCCACCGCCGGTGCGGACCTTCGTTGACTCACCGCTGCCATAACAAGCTGTTGCTCCTCTTCACTCCTGAGATACCTGTACACCGCAGCAGCGGCGGCAACTAGTTGTCTTTTCTTGATCGCGTCCATTTCCTTGAAATCATTCCTACTTTCTGAGACGATTTGCCACTATTTCTTCACTACGTTTTCCCATTCCAACATTGACCATCCCTATCCCAACTATTGCCCTCGGTGTGGCGATATCTGGTTAGGGCAAGAGTGCTCCCGGAAAGGTTTCTTAACTGCTAAGTCTGGCAGGGTGAGGAGACTGGCTTATGAGTGTTTTGCTCATCCGGTTCACGCTAGTCTGAGTACTGAGGGGGAACCAAACCTCCAGTGGGCGGGGTGACAACGGCTCCCACAGCCAGGGTTTCATCTTAGAGTCCCAGCTCCTCGCTGATACTCTGCATAGCTCGCAGGCTCAATTCAGCAAAATCTGAGAGCGGTACCCCGATCTCCTCGCAGAGTCTGATTTGGTCTCGATCGACCCGCCTGGCGAAATCTTTCTGTTTCATGCGTTTGAGGATGGATTTGGGCTTCACACTCGATAATCGCTTATCCGGATAAACCAGGGCCGTGGCAACAACCAGGCCGGTGATTGACTCGGCACAGGTGAGGGCAAAATCCAGTTTAGACTTTCTTTTCACACCCAGAGACTCAGCATTATGTGCCTTGATCGCCGTGATCACTTCAGGTGGCAAGTCACTCTCCGCCAGAATGGCAGCCGTCCTTAGCCCATGCTGCGAGGGCTGGTCAGCAGTCTGTTCATAATCTAAATCGTGGAGCAGTCCTGTGATGCCCCAGAGTTCAACGGACTCTCCCAGTCGCTCGGCCATTGCCCGCATTACTGCCTCCGTGGCCAGGCAGTGTTTCAATAAATTGTCGGCCTGCAGATGATTGTGCAGCAGATCAAGAGCCTGTTGCCGATCCATCAAACAACTCCCTTTCCTCCAGAAAGGACGGTTATGCAGCGGTTGCACGTTCCTAATTACAGTCAGATAAGCCACAGATGGAATGGATAAGTTCTCCAACGCTAACCGCTACCCGCTTAGGGGGAATCTAACCCGCCATGGCCACTCGGCGGGTTTTTTTCTTCAGCCGGCTAATTCGACGTCTGAGAATTCGTACTTTGTCTTTTTCCCCGGCCTCCCTCATGGCCTCCTTTTCGCCGCGAAGCTCCTTTATTTTCAGCTTGAGGGCATGAACATCGCCAACTGCGTGGTGCTTTTTCTTCTCTACAATTCCTTTGGCTTTCTTTATGGCCTCAATGAGCTCGCTTTTGTTCATGGAATGAACGCCGACAATACCTTCGAGACCTAGGGCCATCTCGCGCAACTCTTTGGCCGTCATCCTATCCAAAGGCTTTTCTTTTTTTTCTTTTGGCTCCAGAGGTTTTTTGGGCTCCTTGACCTCTTTGGGCTCCTTTTTCTCCTTTGGCTCTTTAGACTCCTTGGACTCCTTTTCCGCCTTTGGCTCTTTTTTCTCCCTTGGCTCCTTGGATTCCTTTTCCGCCTTCGGCTCTCTTTTCTCCTTTGGCTTCTTGGACTCCTTTTTCGCCTTTGGCTCCTCTTTCTCTTTGGGCTCCTTGTTCTCCTTCTCCGTCATATACCCCCCTACTCCTCTGCTTATCTGGGCTTGTGTATCGATAATCCGACACCCGTCTCACTGGCTGGCAGAGAATCACTTAGTAGAGCCTTCCTCGCCAACCTTTTCAAGTACTTCCTGCAACTTCAAGAACGGTTTGAAAAGATCAATGGGAATGGGAAAGAGAGTGGTGGAATTGTTTTCTGCAGAAACCTCCCGCAGGGTCTGTAGATAGCGCAACTGAAGGGCCATCGGGTGTTCAGAGATGATCTCGGCTGCTTCAGCCAGCCGGGTTGCCGCCTGGTGCTCACCCTCGGCATTGATTACCTTGGCGCGTCGCTCCCGTTCCGCCTCGGCCTGGCGAGCCATAGCTCGCTGCATATCCTGGGGTAGATCGATGTGTTTGACTTCCACAGTTGTCACTTTTACGCCCCAAGGGTCGGTGTGTTTGTCCAGAATCTCTTGGAGTTGTGAGTTAATCTTCTCGCGATCGGAAAGCAGCTCGTCGAGCTCCGCCTGCCCACAGACACTACGCAGAGTGGTCTGAGCCAGCTGTGAGGTGGCATAGAGATAATTCTCCACCTCTACCACCGCCTTGATGGAATCCATTACCCGGAAATAAATAACTGCATTAACCTTCACAGATACGTTATCTCGGGTAATCACGTCCTGGGGGGGCACATCCATAGCCACCAGGCGCAGACTGATTTTCACCAGCTTGTCCACCATGGGAATGATAATGATGAGTCCCGGTCCCTTGGCCCTGCTCATGACCCGACCCAACCGGAATACAACCCCCCGCTCGTACTCGTTGAGAATCCGAATCGCACTGGCCAGAAAAAGCACCACGAGTGCAATTATGATTATTAAACCGATAGGCATATCATCCTCCTGTCAAAACAGCAAAAAAGCTGTAAATCCTTGTCGCAGGCGACCAAATCATTGCTTTGTATCACCTATTTTTCGGACTTTCAACCACAAATTTTCCACCCCGACAACCTCTACCCTGGCGCCCACAGGGACGTTATCCTCGGAGGTGGCATTCCAGATCTCACCGTGCACAAACACCTTTCCCTCAGGCGCCAGCGGCTCTCTCGCCACTGCGATCTCGCCGATCAATCCCCGGTAACCCGTTCGGGGCTTGGCCATATGGGCCCGTAGTGCCAGCAACGCCACACCGATGAAAAAGCCAGAGATGACCAGCACCGCTGGGATCAATACGCTCCAAGAGATCCGCAACCCGGGAGTCCCAGTATTAAAGAGCATGATGGAGCCTAGGGTCAGACAGATAACCCCTCCAATACTAAGCAAACCATAACTGGTCACCTTGATCTCCAGCAGAAAGAGAATTGCTCCCAGAAGAATCAGAAGCACACCAGCATAATTAACCGAAAGCGTTTGGAAAGCGTAAAAAGCAAGAATCAATGAAATTCCACCGATAACCCCAGGGAAAATCGTACCAGGATGTGAAAGCTCGAAGTAGAGACCGGCCAAACCAATGAGCATCAGCAAATAGGCTATATTCGGATTGCTAATGGTTTTGAGGACCTTATCCCGCAGATTCTCTTGGACTGTCTGGAGGGGAAGTCCCTTGAGCGCCAGCGTCTTCTCACCCTCTTTGGTCTGAACGGGCCAACCTTCTAGTTTGACCAAAAGATCCTCCATATCGCTGGCAACAAGGTCAATGACATTGAGCTTTAAGGCCTCCTCGGCAGTGACCGACACGCTTTTTCGCACTGCCTCCTCGGCCCACTCGGCGTTGCGGCCGCGTCTGGTGGCGATACTCTTGATGAAAGCCACCAGGTCATTGACCACCTTTTCGTCCATGGTCTTGTCCATTTCCTTGCCACCGGCTACCACTGGGTGGGCGGCACCTATATTTGTGCCTGGGGCCATGGCAGCGATGTCAGCAGCCATGGCAACAAATACCCCTGCTGAAGCGGCTTGGGCGCCACTGGGCGACACGAAAGTCACCACCGGAATTGGGGCGTTCATAATAGTCTTGACCATGGTGCGCATGGAGGAAACCAGGCCACCAGGGGTGTCCAATTGGACGACCAGGAGGACTGCCTCGTCTTCCACTGCTTCATTCGTTCCTCTTGCCAGAAAGGCTGCCGTTCCCGGATTTATGCTCTCCTCAATACGAATAACCTTAATATGCTTATCAGCCGCTTGCGAAAAGGGGAGTGCACCTATCAATAGAATAACAAGCCACAATCCTCCGAGTATAGACAGAGCTCCCCACCGTATGATGGATTCATCCAACGTGGTTGTAAGCCTCATATTTTTTCCTTTCTAGACATCTTAGTCTCCCTCCCAGGACTGCCAGCCTGATCGATAATACGGACATTCTTCTTGTACATCTCGCTTGCTGTAAACCTCATTACCCAGGCCCCTCAGCTGCTTCCCCTGACAGAGATAGAAGCAGCTGGACATCATCCCAGGCCTGCCGCTTTTGGAGAGGATTGCGGAGAAGATACGCAGGATGGTAGGTGGGTACCACAGGAATCCCCTCAAACTGATGAACACGGTCGCGAAGTTTGGAGATAGGCTGCTGAGAGGAGAGCAGAAATTGGGCGGCAAAGCTTCCGAGAGCCAGGATTGCCTGGGGACGTAAGGCTCGAAGTTGACGTTGGAGGAAGGGGCCGCACGTTCCAACCTCATCCGGTTGCGGATCACGGTTGCCCGGTGGTCTACATTTTATCACGTTGCAAATGTAGACCTCATCCCGCCGCCAGCCCATGGCCGCAATGATGCGGTCGAGCAACTTACCAGCAGCGCCCACAAAGGGTCGACCCCTCCGGTCTTCTTCCTGACCCGGACCCTCGCCAACGAGAACCACCCTGGCTGAAGGGCTTCCCTCCCCAAAAACAATATGGGTTCTATTGGTATGCAGCCGACAGCGGGTGCATTCGCCCAGATTGGCACGAATCTGCTCCAGCGTTTCTGCCAGATCCTCTGCAGACGGGATCAACTGAAACGGCAACCATTCCAGACCCATCACCGCCTGGTAGTTGAGATGTTGGCGGAGGGAACGTGCCAGTTCAGCGAGACCTTGGCGTGGTGACCTTTCCAACACCCCGCCATGGCCGGCTTTTCCAGTATCATCGACAAAGCGCATGCTTCTCTTGCCATAAGAAGGTTTTTTTTAATTTCCATTATAACAGGTTTTGGAAGTCCTCAAAATTGAGGAACGATTCATCCCAGCGCATCTTGAGCAGTGGGCCCCTTACCTCTGCCACAAACGTTCCACCCGGTCCCAGACCTGCTGAGCAATCACTTCTTTAGTTTCCAAAGAAAGGGTCTCCACCTCGCCGCCTGGCCACAAAATGGTCACTTCATTGGTGTCGCTGGCAAATCCAGCGTGATCTGCGGTGAGATCATTGGCCACAATGAAATCCAGGTTCTTTTGGTGGAGTTTTTCCCTTGCGTTCTCCAGAAGGTTTTCAGTCTCTGCTGCAAACCCAACCAGAATCTGGCCCTCTTTGAGTTCTCCCAAACGAAAAAGGATATCTTCAGTTCGCTCCAACTCAAGCCAGTCATTGTCGCCGCCCTTTTTTACTTTTTCCGGTGCCGCCACTTTCGGGCGATAATCAGAAACTGCTGCCGCCATCAAGACCGCATCCATCTGGGGGAATTGCTCAATAACCGCCTGGTGCATCTGCTGGGCAGTGGTAACCTGAACGGCCTGCACCCCATGGGGAGGGGGCAAGGAGGTTGGTCCGCTCACCAGGGTAACCTCAGC
Source organism: uncultured Desulfobacteraceae bacterium (assembly GCA_964346905.1). Lineage (GTDB taxonomy): Bacteria > Desulfobacterota > Syntrophobacteria > BM002 > BM002 > BM002. The sequence continues at coordinate 51,262 of CAYFXH010000013.1, forward strand.
TCCCCTCCGTTTCGCCACTCTCGCCAGAGCGTACCCCATCTTTCCTGAGGAAGGGTTTGTCAGGTGCCGCACCGGATCCAGCTTCTCCCTGGTGGGACCTGCAGTGACCAGCACCCGCTTTCCCTGGAGGGATGCTGGGGTCAATACTTGTCGGATGCTTTCCAGAATCTCGTCCACAGGCGCCAGTCTACCAAGACCCTGAACTCCACAGGCCAGGTCGCCAGAATCGGGACCAATCTGACGGAAACCCCAACTTCTCAGCTTGGTTAGATTTTCTTGAACCGCCTGGTTATCAAACATGTTCACGTTCATTGCCGGGCAAATAATTTTTGGAGCCGTACAAGCCAACAGGGCCGTAGTCAGGTAATCGTCGGCAATCCCGTGCGCAAGTTTACCAATGATGTTTGCGGTGGCGGGCGCAATTACCGCTAGCTCAGCCTCTGTGGCTACCTCAATGTGACCAATACGGGATTCTGCCTCAAGATCGAAAAGATCAGTGCAAACTGACTGCCCAGAGAGCACTTGGAAAGAAAGAGGTTGCACGAACTCCATTGCGCTCCGGGTCATGATCACCCGAACCCGGGCTCCTTCTATTGCCAAGAGCCTGGTCAACTCCACAGCCTTGTAGGCGGCAATACCACCAGTTACCCCTAAGAGAATCCTGCGATCCTTCAGTATGGTCATAGATGCCTCGTTTTTTAAGCCATCAGCAGAAAAACATAAAACAAGAAAAAGATAGTAGTCTGCCTATTCAAAGAGTTAAGGTTCCGTTTGTTTGAATAGCTGTCATCCCTGAGAGCTGATGTCCGATCGCTGAGCTCATGGTATAGTTGCGGCTACCTGGGGTGCCACCCAGATTTCAACCCTCGTCTTCAAGGGAAACTCGGCCACACTCACCAGACAGCTGCGCTCACCTTTTTCGAAATTGAGGATGACACGGCGGTAACGAAAGCTGGATTTGAGGCTCCAACCGTCCTTGGCCATGTTTGCGGTAAAGAAATTCACCAGAGAATCTCCTTGTACATATCCCTCAAACGCCAAAACACCCGCTGCAAAAGAGGGTGTACTATAGACAAATGAATTCTTTTTATCGAGGGAAAGTTCTGAAGGAATCAAGATATCAGCAAAGTCGTAGTAAAGGGGAACCGGCCCCTTCACCTCTTTTTTTTCCTCACTCGTCCCTTCGGAGCTACTCTGCGAATCTTTCAGGGTTGCACACCCTCCACCTACGAGGAGAAAAACCGAAAACACCCAAATCAACAAACGATCAGCAATTATGGCGCGACCATCTAACTTCATCTCCTCCCCCCTTCTTCCCATAAGCGCTAGCTTTGGAGGCTAATTCAATCCAAACCTGCATTGAATCTCGAATACCCGACCGTGTCGCCCGTCCGCCCCCTGCTCGCTCATGCCCCTGGCCGCCTCGCACTGCTTGGCGGGCGGGCGAACTCACAGTGGCAGGCCGGTCGGCTTCGCCTTCAGGCGATTGCCGGGCGGGCTCGCATGGCGGGCAGGTCAAACATCAGATCAAGAAACCGCAGAAATGTTAAAAAATCACTTCAACATTCGAAATTCCTTGTTCGACATTCTGCGGTTCTGAACTCCCATCAC
>CAYFXH010000014.1:0-6276 GCA_964346905.1 uncultured Desulfobacteraceae bacterium
CTGTCGTTCCAAGGCTCACGGTCTGGCCACTTCAAGCCCGGCTGTGGCCGGGGGAGGGCACCCCCTCCCTGTTTCCCGTTCCTGGGGAACGGGACCAGGGGCTCCCCCAACCACAGACGGGGAAGTGGCTCAGACCTGCCGCAGTCACTCAGAAGAAACACCAGAAAAGGCCAGTTCGTCTTAATCACTACCTGAATTTTTGGGGAAACTCCTGTTAATGTCTCCGGAGCTCCCCCAAAGATGTTATGAAGGGTTGAGGCCAAGGGACTGACACGAAACGGCGTATCAATGTGATGGCTCGACCCCCAGAATCCGGGAAGACGAATGCGGGATAAGCCATGACGGCAAAGGAGCGGGTTAGCTGTATATTTGGCATGGACTTGCCCCTGTACTTGATTCGATTGTCGGAGTTTTCGGAGCTGACACCAGTGTAGAAAGATTTTTCGAAAGCATCCTTTCCACATTCTGCTCTGGGATGTTTTTCTCCTGGAACTTCGTGCAGTGGACACAGCAGTCCTTACGTCAACCTTGCCCGGGAACATGGGTGGCATTAATCAGAATGTACCCTTGCCATATAGCGCTAGGATTCCCTGGGAGGCTACATCAGGGATAAGGATTCTCAACCCCTGGTAGCGCGGCAGTATTTTACTGAAACCGTAAACCAAGTAGAGCGCCTTGTTTTTGGCCTCTTTGGCGATTTTTTCAGCAAAGAGATCATGAAGGGTAATGTAGGTGTAGAAAAGATCAATCTCGTCAAACCGGACGCCAATGCTGTTAGTGATTCGGTCATACGTGGGAGTCTCAAGAGAATTCCCGTGAAAAAGAGCTATGTTGTTGCGGGGTTGTTTCAGGTTGGCTTTTTTGAGTTGCAGGGTTAGCTTTTTCTCTTGCGCGGTGAATTCGGCTAAGATCTCAGAGACGATCTCAATACCTATGGATCGCTTTACAAAGTAGCTCATCAAGACATTCACTCTGCCGTCAGCGCAGCCGAGATCAGCAAAAATGGTACTGGATGGGTCCATAAAGCCAAAGGAAACCAGTTCTTCAATGCATTTACCAAGCTTTGCCAGGTCTGTGGATTTCCGGTAACCTTCATGACCCACATAGCCGACCTTGCAGCCGTTGTAGTATTCGGCAATGAAGCGAACGGTTTGGTGCAAGCGAGAGTCAGTCATACTATTAGCAGCTCATGTAATTCACTCGCGTCAGATGTAAGATGTGCGATACCAGACAAAGCGGCGTAGGATCCATCTCATATTTCACATCACACATCCCACATCATGCATCTAGCAACAAAATGGCCCTAAGTTCTGATGTGCTTTTTGATGGCATCATGGAGAATAAACAGCGTATCTAGTTCTTTCCCCGAGCAGTTTTGCAGCCCAATCAGCTCATCCCTCGTCAACTTTTTTTGCAACCTGTCACAGATGTAGTTCACGCACAAGACATGGCGGGCCATCAGCGTACAACCATGTTCTCCCAAAAAAGAGCAGCTATTTCCGCTGTGCCCCTGAATTTGCAGCGACCCACCCAGGAGGAGATTTATTAACAGCAACACCTCGTCATATCTGTTTTCGATTCCAGCCCCGCAACAACTCCCCCCTTCCTGCTCTTCGCAATGCTTGCACTCGGCAACAACCCCGAGCGCACACATGGTGTTTTTGCTATCGTCAATGTAACGTTGCAACCTGTGCAGGAGAGCGCGAATGGACGGGTCTTGTTTCAATGACCTACCGCAGCTGCTGTAGAGGCTGTGAGCCCGTTCGATATTTTCTTGCATGGATACAAAAGTCCACTGGCTGCCGTTTTCTTTTCGCATGAACTCTTACTCACCTCTTTCCGTGGCGACTGCCAAAGATACCCTATTCAGGTCAATTTTTGAAATGTAAAATCAGCCTCCTGCAGATTTCAGATTGCAGATGTCAGATTCTAGATTTAAGAAGAAAGATTGGGGATATGGTATCAACAAGCCAACATATATATTCAGTAAGTGTCATCTCTAACTTCAACTGATTACGTGTCAACCTGTTCCTCTTAAGGGTCTATGAAGCAAAATAAAAATTCTGCAATCTGCAATCTTAAATCTGAGATCTGCACAGGGAACGGAGAACCCGTAGGTTCTTTTTGTCTTCTTTAAGATCTTTGCCTTTGGGGGTTTCCAGGACCATGGGATGGTTCTGGAACCGTTGATCGTTCAACAGCAAGCGAAAACCCTCTAATCCTATTTCCCCTCTGCCAATATGCTCGTGTCGATCCACCCGAGAGCCAAGGGGCCGCTTGGAGTCGTTTAGATGAAAGAATTTGAGCCGATCAAGACCGATGATCTGGTCAAGTTTGGAAAAGGTTTTCTCATACGCTTCTGGGGTGCGGATATCATAGCCGGCAGCAAAGCTGTGTGAGGTGTCAAAGCAGACTCCCAGAGCGTGGCCGTACTGGGACCTATTGAGGATGAAATCGATTTCCTCAAAGCTGGAGCCCAGGTTGGTGCCCTGACCGGCTGTGATTTCTATGAGTACTGTCACCTCCGTGGCTTTTGAGAGGGTGATTGCGCGGTCCAGGTTGTGGACGAAGTGTTCCAGGCCGGCCTCCACACCCTGGCCCAAATGGGAGCCGGGGTGAGTGATCAAAAAGGGAATTCCCAGTATGGCTGCACGCTTTAGTTCACCAGCAAAAGCATCCACTGATTTCTCTAGCATTACTGGATCCGAAGCTGCCAGATTGATGAGGTAAGAGTCGTGGGCCGCCACCGGCATCCTGCCGCTCTCCTCCCAATGCTCTCGAAAGCGAGCTGCCATCTCTTCGGTGAGTGGATACCTTTTCCACTGACGCTGGTTGCTGAGGAAGATCTGTAAGGCCTCGCCCTTGACCTCTTGGATTCGGGCGAAAGCCAGATCCAACCCACCGGCAATGGACATATGGGCACCGAGAAGGGGCACAGGAGTCTCCTTTTAGCGTTCAATCATATTGGCCCAGGGCTCACGCTAAGTAGCCAGAATTCTGGAGTTAGTGGTATTTGCCAAAGAGTAGACAGTAAACCATTGGTGGCTGTTTTTTCATTAACTCTGCTAGCTGCATGCTGCCAGCTGTCTGCTGGTTAGTGTTTTACGCCGTAACCTGCTGTCGAAGGTCGGCACCAAAAACCGCAAAACCGAGGGTGCCAGCAACACCAAACAGAAACGCAACGACAAAATTGGTACTCGGACTTATCTGCCATAAAAAGGCGCCGCCAAAGGCGGCACCTGAAACAACAACATCCCGAAGAAGATAATAGAGCCCGAACATACCTGCTTTGCAGTCCTCTGGAGCCAGATCCATAATCAGCGCCTTGCGCGTTGGTTCTCCAAACTCTTTGAGTCCTCTTAAAACAAAGGCGAGCACCAGCCATTCAAAAGATTGGCAGAAGAGAAGCACCAGCGGAAATACGGTAAAGAATATAAAAGTCGTGACCACGAAAGGTTTCTTTGTACTTCTATCCGCCAGATAAGCCACTGGGATATAAACGAGAACTGCCGTTGCCATTTCAATACTGGTGAGAACACCGAACTGAAGAGCGGTAACGGGTCTGGAAATCGTCTTCATACACCAGACGACGACAAAGGCGTAAGGAATCTGTTCGCAGAACCGGACGAGAATATCCGAAACCAACAGCCGTCGAAGATTGGGACTCATTAACTGGTAAAGCTTTAGCGGATTTTTTTCTGGGACGAAACCGAATTCATCTCCTGCCTGTTTTGGGGGTTCATCTTCAATGAGCTTTTGCTGTAGTACAATCGCCAAGAAGGAAAGTAACAATGCGACTACAAAGGCCGCCCGAACCCCGTCCCGTTCCCCCCAGAGTCCAATACACACACCGCCTAGAATTGGCCCGAGCGCCATGGGGAATCTGCGTACCAGAGAATGCATGCTGACCCCCATGGTCCGTTTATTCATGGGCAGCACTGTAGCGATGAGACTCATGGTGGCCGGCAGAGAGATGGCTGACCAAGAAATAAAAAAAACGGCTCCGACCAGAACGGCTTGCCATGCCGGAATTGCGATCACCACAAGGAATCCGCACATGGCGACAATATTGAATATGAGCAGGGCCCGTTTGGTGCCGAAACGGTCGGAAAGATACCCCCCGGGAAAGGAATAGAGCGCCGAAAGCAGGTTATCCATGCCGTTTAGAAAGCCGATTGATAAGGCTCCGCCCCCCAGGACCAGGAGATAAATCGGGAGAAATCTCTCGGCCATCCGCTCGCCCATGCCCACAAGGACGACCATGAACAGTACACCCACGGTACTCTTGGTCAGACCCAAAAACTTCGAGACATACGCTGTTCGCGCCATGCAACTATCCTTACAAAACGAAAAACGGGTTTCTCCACGGTTGGAGCTTTTTGTCCGCGAGCACGTACTCCCGTATCTTAACATCAAATTGTGACTAAATAGTTTCCTAATTTTTTCTAACTAGTGCCCCATCCGTAAACTACCCCTTGTCATTCTATGCCCTTTGGCAAGCTCGGGATAAACTTCGCGAAGAAAGCGGCGCTATGTCATCCTGAGTGGAGCGAAGGATCTCTGTGGATCAAGCTCGCATGGGATTCTTCGTCGTCCCGCCATCGGCGGGACTTCTCAGAATGACATCCAAAAACAAGGTTGCCGGATGGACACTAACTAATTTCAAATCCCGGAACCCGTTCAAAATGGTAACCCTTTCTCGATGGACAAGAAAATGCTTGACTCTTGGGGAAATAAATTTTAGTATATGCTAAAATTCTTAAAAGGACTTCACTATGAAAGAGGCGGCTGAACTATTCAAGATACTTTCCGTGGACAAACGCATCGAGATTATCGAGCGGCTCAAATGCGGTCCCATGACGGTCAATGTGCTGGCTGAGATGTTGGGGGTTACACCCAGTGCTGTGTCTCAGCACCTTCGGGTGCTGAAAGCCGCTGGCCTGGTGACCAATGAGAGACGAGGCTATTTCATCCGCTACTCTCTAAATGAAGATGCTTTAGAAGCCTGCCGCCAGAGGCTCAATCGGATCTGTACCTGTGGTTGTCTGGAGCAGCTTTCCGAGGAGGGCTGAAAGATCAGCCCATATATTTTTTATGCACTTATTTAAGTACCTGCGAAAATACTTAACCATCCGAGTTATTCATGAAATGGCGTCGCGAGACAGCAAAGATGGGCGTACCACCGGGTCATCGCAGGGGCTTCCTTCGCTTCACTCAGGACAAGCTCACTTCGAGTCGTACTTGAATAGTACGTCGCAGGGGGAGCCTGTCCTGAGCCTGTCGAAGGAACACCCGAGGACGCCCGGAAGAACGGCCATATCTGCTGTGCAGTAGGCGTGTCATGAATAATGCGGATTAGAGAAAGGAGGTGAACAAGTATGTGTCAGACGCAAACAACTCCCAGTAGAACGGGGCAGGCTCTAATGTGTACCTGCGGCTGCTGCGGTTGCGGTTGTGGACCTTGGCCGAGGCGTTTTATCGCGCCGGCCGAGGAAAAAGAGATGATGGAAAGATACAGAGATTCCTTGAAAAACGAGCTCGCAGGCTTGGAAGAACGTCTCAAGGAGCTGGAGGCTTGTTTAAAGTAGTCTCAGCATGACTGGCACGGATATGGGGCAGATATGCCCCATATCCGCAGTAAGACAGGATAGTGGGAGCTATGATGAGTTTCATATTGAGACAAAGCCACACTATTACCTGTCATGGTGGCCCATGGAAGTATCTAGAGTGGCTTGCCAATGCCGGCTGCGGCCAGATCCTCCTTACTGATAACCCCGCGCTTGCAGCACTCCAGCAATTGCCCATTCACCGCCACAGACGGCAGCGCCGTAACGCCATAGGCTTTGGCCTCTTCTGCTCCCTCATTTTGGCTGAGGTTGTAAATGGTAACCTCGCAATGAGGGCAGGCCAGTTCATTGACCAGGTCCACCACTCCCTGACAAACCGGACATCCGGCGGTGAAAACTTCAATTCTTCGCTTTTCTGACATGGCTATAACCTCCGTTGCTGTTCCATGCGCTCAGGAGCGAATCTCACAGACACCAGTTGGCGCATTTCTGTAACATTCGCCAGTAAAGAATCCAGGCCAGAGGACCTGGCTTTGAGCTGCCCCCATAGGGATTTTAGATTTAAGAATGCAGATTTTAGATTTAAGAGTTTAGCAACTCGCCGCAAGAGATGCATGCAGCCTCAATCTGAAATCTACAATCTGAAATCATAAATCATACATAGACTGGCCCATCGACGATCCCGCTATGCGGGGAAGGACCAGGTTTT
>CAYFXH010000014.1:6286-6614 GCA_964346905.1 uncultured Desulfobacteraceae bacterium
AACCTGTTGCTGACCACTACAATGAATTATAGAGCCTGGAGGTAGGTATAAGGTCAAGCAATTTTTTTCAGGGCTGAGACAAATCTTTTTTCTTTTGCTGGAATTCTTCCCTGTCGATTTCACCTCTGGCGTAAAGACGCTTCAGGATGCAAACTCGCTGACTCAGCCGCGCTCATTGCAGACCGCGTTGGCGAATATTTAGCGGGCGAGAAACCACGTTACGGGCTGGCAGAGGGGAACATGCGACTCCTGTATCGTTGAACGCTAGCGGTTTCCTTGAAAAAAAGAGGATGGAATTTGACAACCAAGGCTTATAAAATTAGTATAC
>CAYFXH010000014.1:6624-40688 GCA_964346905.1 uncultured Desulfobacteraceae bacterium
ACCTCTATTAACAAATATCAACTATCAATTTTTGGGGAAACTCCCGACTAGAAGATCATTGAATCTTAAAGTGGAACGGTATATATAGTAAAAATATCAGAATGAATAGCCGTTAGGGGTGCTCAGGTTTCTGGGCTGAGAGCATACCCTTAATACCTGATCTGGATAATGCCAGCGGAGGGAAACGGTTTTAAGAGAAATATTCAGTCCAATTTCTCTTTGCTGCAACCGTTTCCCGACGTGGGAAACGGTTTTTTTGTGGGACAAAGAAAAGGCCAATTAAACGGCCGCAAGAAAGATTGAAGTAAACCGTAACGAAAGGCGAATCGAGATGGACGATCCTTTGAATATAGCCGGTCGGTCTTTTCAATCGAGGCTCTTGGTGGGGACCGGCAAATTCTCCTCACCTGAGGTGATGGCGGAGGCCATAGCTGCTTCAGGCGCTGAAGTTGTAACCGTCGCCTTACGGAGAGTAGAGCTGGAAAATCCACAGGACAGCATTATGGCCGCCATCGACACCAGCCGCTATCTGCTGCTGCCCAATACTTCAGGTGCTCGTGATGCCGAAGAGGCGGTTCGACTGGCCAAATTGGCCCGAGCTGCCGGGTGTGAAGCCTGGGTCAAATTGGAGGTCACCCCCGATCCCCACTATCTGTTGCCCGACCCGGCGGAGACCTTGAAGGCTGCCGAGATTCTGGTTAAGGATGGGTTTGTTGTTCTGCCCTATATTCATGCAGATCCTGTGTTGGCCAAGCGTTTAGAGGAGGTGGGCACGGCAACAGTCATGCCCTTGGGATCTCCCATTGGCTCAAAGCAAGGGTTGAGAACCAGGGACTCCATCGAAATAATAATTGAAATGGCCAATGTTCCGGTGGTGGTGGACGCTGGCCTGGGGGCCCCTTCTCATGCTGCCGAGGCCATGGAAATGGGTGCGGATGCGGTTTTGGTCAACACAGCCATTGCAGTGGCCGCAGATCCATCAGCCATGGCCAGAGCCTTCAAGAAAGGGGTGGAAGCTGGCCGGGAAGCCTTTCTGGCCGGCTTGGGCCAGCCGCAGAAAATGGCAGATGCCTCCAGCCCTCTCACCGGGTTTTTGAGGTGAAAAGCACTATGGCTTTTTATGATGAAATACAAGGGTACCGCTGGGAAGAGATAAAAGAGGAGATCCAGGGTCGGACAAGAGCGGATGTGGAGCGGACCCTTGGGTCCACACGTTTGGGGTTGCATGGGCTCCTGAGCCTGCTTTCACCAGCGGCAGAGCCATTCCTTGAACAAATAGCTCAGAGGGCGCACCTGCTTACCGAACAGAGATTCGGCAGGGTAATCAGCCTCTTTGCTCCCATGTATCTATCCAATGTCTGCACCAATTCCTGCATATATTGTGGGTTTAATGTGCGAAATCCTGTGGAGCGGCTCACACTGACCGTTGATCAGGCGGAGTTGGAGGGAAAGTACCTTTATGAGCGGGGATTTCGCCACCTGCTTCTGGTTTCCGGAGAGGCCCCGAGGGTTGTCAGCATGGACTATTTGCTAAATGTAGTTGAGAAGCTCCGTCCCTTGTTCGCTTCCATTGCAATTGAAATTTATCCAATGGAGACTGCAGCCTACCAAAAGCTCATCGAAGGAGGGGTGGATGGTCTGGTCATCTACCAGGAGACCTATAACGAAAAGCGTTACTCGGAGGTTCACCCGGCAGGTAGGAAAAGGGATTACTTATACCGACTGGAAACCCCAGAAAGGGGAGGCAAAGCGGGATTTCGCCGAATTGGCATTGGTGCACTTTTGGGATTGAGCGACTGGCGAGTGGAGGGATTTTATCTGGCACTTCATGCCCGCTATCTGTTGCGTAATTTCTGGAAGTCGCATCTGACCATCTCCTTTCCGCGGCTCCGACCTGCTGCTGGTGGGTATCACCCTCCCGATCCTGTTTCAGATGCCCAGATGGTGCAGTTGCTTACCGCTCTCCGGCTTTTTCTGCCCGATGCAGGTCTCATCCTCTCCACTCGCGAATCGCCGTATCTCCGAGATCACTTGATTCCCCTTGGGATCACCTCAATGAGCGCCGGCTCTCGCACCGAGCCGGGAGGCTACGTTCACGCCGCCGAGGCAGAGTCCCAGTTTGAGATTGCTGACCACCGCTCAGCGCAGGCGGTTGCCGAGGTCATCAAGCAGAAGGGCTACGAACCGGTTTGGAAGGATTGGGATGTCGCCTTTCTCCATTAACCATTTGCCAGAAAGAACAGAAGGGTCATGATATGGAAATCAGCTTGAATGGAGAAAAGAGAAGATTTGAAGCCCCTCTAACTGTTGCTGGTCTACTTGACTCGTTGGGAGTCAATCCTAAGTCGGTTGTGGTGGAAAGAAATCTTGAAATTGTCTCCCGCAGTAGAATCGAAAAGGAGCCCGTCAAGGAAGGGGACACCATTGAGATTATTAGATTGGTGGCTGGTGGCTGAATGAACAGAGAAACCAGATAGGAGATGTTTGAGCAGGTGGACATCTATCCGGTGACCTGCGAGCAGCTCTCTGCCGGAAAGTCCAACCTGGAAGTTCTGGAAGCGGTGATTCAGGGTGGAGCGGGAATTATTCAGCTCAGGGAGAAAGTATATCCGAAAAAGGATATATACCATCTAGCCCTGAAGTTCAGAGAAATCACGGCCAAAGCCGGCATATTGCTCATTATCAACGACCACGTGGACATCGCTCTTGCCGTTGCTGCCGACGGGGTTCACCTGGGCCAGGAGGACCTCCCTCTGAAGGTGGCAAGAAAGCTGGCACCGGAGTTACTCCTCGGGGCCTCGTCTCACTCTCTGGAGGAAGCCCTTCAGGCCCAGGAGGATGGAGCGGACTACATCAATATCGGACCCATATTTCCCACCAAGACCAAAGTAGGGGCGGAACGTTTTTTGGGCCCAGACGCCATTGCCAGAATAAGTCCGCATATTGGAGTGCCTTTTACGGTGATGGGGGGCATCAAAGAGTCCAACATAGAGCAAGTTCTTGCCAAGGGAGCGCGCCGGGTGGCTGTGGTGACAGCTATAACTCAGGCTGCCAACATCGCCGAAAGGGTGAGTTCTTTGAAGGAGAGCATACGGAATTACCCTGTGATTCGCAAATAATGGTCAGCCCCCAAAAGGGCTGATAGTTCACACGCAGGCGCTAGCCAAGTCGCCCACAAACCTCGTGCGACGGCAAGCATCTCAGGTCATTACCTCGCGGAGAAAGGTTTCGGTCACGCAAACATCACTCTTTGGAAATGCCGGGCTTTGTGGCTCGAAACAACACTCCCTCGGTAATGGGCGAACTTTTAAAGCCGGTTTCGCCCACCAATTGAGCCTCCATAAAACCAACCTCTTGCAACAAGGCCAGGAAATCCTTTCCCGGTATGGCCCCGCCCTCTCACCTGAACCAGCTTTTGACTCTGGCCTTGGTTTTTTGGGGAAGTTGGCCAGTGAGGATCTGATCCGCCAGCATGAAACGACCCCGAGGTTTCAAGACCCGGAACACCTCAGCTAGAGCCCTACCCTTATGGGGAATAAGGTTGAAAACCCCGTTGGAGATCACAACATCGTAGCTATCATCAGCGAAGGGCAGATCCTCTGCAGAGGCTTCCTCAAAAGTGACGTTTTCGAGAACCGTCTCCTGAAGGTTTGTTCGCGCACGCTCCAACATCTCGGCCACCATGTCAATACCAGTTACTGTACCTGTCGGGCCAACCATCATGGCGGCTACAATAGCATCTACACCAGCGCCGCAGCCGATATCCAGCACCGCCTCACCCTGATGAATGGGCCCTAAAGTGAAAGGATTACCCACACCGCAGTAGGAGGCTATGGCGGTTTCCGGCAGGGCTTCTATCACTTGTGAGTCGTAGTTCAAACCCTCTAGACCAGCCCGGCCGGTGGGATATTTGAAGAACCCCTCGGGGCTGGCCGCCACCTTGGTATATTTCCCCCGGATGCTTTGTTCAATCCGTTTTCTGTCTCGGGAGGATAGTTCGGTCTCCATAGTTATACTCTCCCATCTCAAAATGTTTCTGTCATCTGTTCAGAATCTTCTCCAATGAACTCATATATACAAGACAAAGCTAGTAAGCATACAATAGCACCAAGAGGTTGCTATTTAAATAAACGGCCTAGAACTCCTTTCTTTTGCGGCTCTGGCGGTGGGAGCTTCAGGTGTCGGCAGATGTCCGCCTCAAGTTCGTCTTCCGAAATGTCGGTGCCCTCGACTACGATCTCCTCACCCACCATCACGGCTGGGGCCACCGGCAAATCCAGCTCGAAATACTCATCGGTTAGGTATTCTGCTTTGGGCTTGGATATAGTCTCAATTCCTATTTCATACTTCTGGCCCAACCTGGGCATCATCTCCTTGAAGTGCCTTCACGGCTTACCATTGGGCTCGTTCATAAAAAATGTAACTTTCAACATGCTTTACTCCTTTTCTTATCGGGCCCCAGAGCCCTTTCCATAGCGGTGCGGGCCCAGGGTGAATACTGAGTCCACCAGGTGGGGCTTACCGGCAGGTTGACCGCCTGTTGGATGTGTTCCCATTGGTATTCCCACTCCTCGCGCGTATCCACGAAAAAGAGAGAGGAAGGATCTTGCAGAAATCGAGCTCTTATCACATCCGGGCTGATGAGCTGGTAATTTCCCCTCTTAGCTTCTTCCTGCACCTGAGTCAGGGCTTGAGTTTCGGGCGCAGTGACAGCACGGCCTGTTGCCGAGGGAAGGAGAAAGATCAGTGCGAGAAAAGCCAATTTCACTCTCGCTAGCATTGCCTGCCTCCAAACCACGTCACGTTATATGATCGGCCAGAAGTCAACGTACTCATATATAAACATCTATTGATTTAATTACCTTTATAAAAGGGGATCGACCTCTGCCGGACCCCTTGATCGGTCTGTTGCGACTTTACTCTCCTGGATTGTCTCAGAAGCAATCCACTGGAACAGAGACTACATGATCTTTCCGTCCTTTTTCAGTTTCTCTAAAAGGAAATCGGCACCCTGTCGGGAGATTCTGAAGTGATGAATGAGATCTTCAGGTTTTAGTTGCTTCTTCTCTTGCTGATAGTTCAGGATCTCGCCTTCAAGTTCCTCCATCCAGTCCTCGAAAAGAGCCCGGATTTCTGGGTTTGCCAGGCTCTCAAGCTCCGCGTGTTCATCAAGGGCGGTAACCATCCTCCTGCACATGTCTTTTGGATCGACACCTTCGTCCATGCACTCGGCTATTCACCGGCTCACCATACTGGAGAGCTTATCGTCAACTGATTTCCCCAAAAGTTTTAGAATAAAAGCCTGCTTTTCCGAATCCTCCATCACCGGGAAAATTTGTTCCGTCAGGGAGAAAATCATCTTCTTGATTTCTTCGAGACTAAGATCGGCCAGAAGTGATTCCCAGGTAGGCTCGGTCATGGCATTCTCCTAAAAGGGTTCGTGCGAGTTAATGAGTTCTTTGGCCATCTCATTAGCTTGGGTGAGCAAAGGCAGGATGCTTCCGTTGCTGATCTGATAGTAAACGAAGGGACCCTGGCGTTCAACCCTGAGCAGATGGCTGCGGCGCAACTCTTTCAAATGGTGGGAAACCAGCGGCTGAGACAACCCCAAAGCCTCGACAATTTGGGTAACGGACTTTTTTTCGTTGCCAATGGTCAGGAGTATACGCAGCCTGTTCTCATCCGCCAGGCTTTTGCAGATAGCGGCAATTGGCTTAATGAGCAGGTCCAACTCGGCACTCCTTCGCATACAACAACATATAAACAACTGTTTATATTATGCCGAGAAAAAAGTCAAGTTTCACCGCTTTTTGTAATGATGACTGTGGTGAGCAAGAACCAAAAAAAGGTCACTCAAGAGGCTATGCGATAATGTCATTCTGAGGCGTGAGCCGAAGAATCTCGGGATCCTTCGCGAAGCTTGTCCTGAGATCGTCGACAAGTCTCGTCGACACGTCTCACAGCCGAAAGGCTCAGGCCGACGGAGGCCCACGCGTAGTCCTCAGGTCGAATCGCTCAGGACAGCCTTTCAACAGCAATGTAACCCTCAAAGACTGATACCGGGCCAATTTGAAACTGGCTCGGTTGAGCGGACAACATGCATTCCCGCATCAGCAAATCTTTGGAAAGCCGCATCCGCTTCTGCTGTATAGTCCACAACACCTGGGATAACCACTGGAGACGAGCAATCTTCCAACAAATATACCTTTTCCGCCAATGCCCTATCGGCTGTGAAGATTTCATTCAACAGGTCATCGATTGTCCAGGCAACACAGTGACTCTTGGCCTGCCCCGCAATAATAACTGCGTCAAATTCCAAAAGTTTTCTGATAAACGTAACATTCTTTTCCGCAATCTGCTCCCCAGCCTCATCCTCCAACACCTCCGGGCTGAGAACCGAATAATTTTCAGTGAAAGGATTGCCTCCTTTAACCTGAAAATCAGGCTGACTGTATCGGGCGATACTATGGAAAAAAACGGCTTCCTCAACAGCTGAAACCAGCGCGTGGCCGATCCCGCCAAGCATGGCATGATATGGCCACACCGTGAGGTCATATTTGCCGCCTTCCTTTAACTTTCGCGTATAGTGACGCAAATATTCCTGACCATATGTTTCGTCGACATGAAGGCTGGAGGAGAGTTGAGGGTTAAATTTCCAAACACCTCGTTCAACATCTTCCACAGAGATGAGCGTATACGGTGCTGGATGCTCTCCTTTTTCGTTGACCAGGAAGATGCTGTGGAAAATCTGCATAGCTTGATGTGTATCCATCGTCGGACAGATCTCGGTGATTATTCTGAGATTGCGATAGATGAACTCGCACAGCCTGCGATTGTCGTCCACTGCTCCTGTTCCTGATCTTCCACCTACAAATAATTCAAATTCAGGAATACAGAAGGTGTTTTGCAGATCAACCAGCATCAGGGAGATTCTGGATGTATCACGAGAAGCAGGCTCTATCTCATGCTGCTTTGCCCATTTCGCCGCATCTACAGCGCGATTCTGGTAAGGAACTTTCCACACTTGGCCCACCGTATCTGGATTGAAGTGAGGTGGTATAGGAAGTTCTTTGGGTGCCATGGATTATCCTTTGCATCTAAGATCTAAATATTTAACAATAATAGTTTTTTTAAATACAAATGATTTCAGAACGCATAAGGGTTTTTCTTATTATATTTGAAGCTTCAAGGAACGCATATTTAAGATTTCTTGCCCCCTACGTCGTCTTTAAATCTACAATCTTAAGTCTAAAATTTGCAATCTACTTCTAATCCCACTTTCTGAGATCTAGGATGCGTTTTTCCGGATCCTGCAGCTCCTCTTCACCAATAAAGACCACATCGGCCCTGAGCTTTAAGGCGTCACGAATCTTCTCTTGGAGGCTAGCGGACAATCCTTCTTGAGATGAGGGTTCAGTCAACACCACACGAAGGGTAAGACGATCCCGGTTGTCCTGATGTTCCACCACCGCCTGGGCGGTTTTGATTTCGGCAAAGGCAGCGGTCACCTCGTCCACCTGAGAAGGATGGATGAACATACCGCGAACCTTGGTGACCTGATCGACCCGGCCCACTAGTTTCATGAGGCGGGGAGAGGTTCGACCGCAGGGACAAACTGTTTCCTCGAAATAGGAAAGATCTCCGGTGCCAAAGCGGATGAGGGGATAGACGGGATTCTCGAGCAAGGTGACAACCACCTCACCAACCTGGCCAGGTTCCAATTGCTTGCCTGTTTCGGGGTCCACTACCTCGATGATCCGGTTATCGGCAAAGTGCATACCATTCTTCTCAGCGCACTCATACCCGATTCCTCCCACGTCCGCAGTGGCAAAAAACTGACGCACCAAAATACCATAGTCTTCTTCCAACCGCCTCCGGATGGTATCGGTGAGCATCTCACCAGCGGTGACCGCAATTTCAAGATGAAATTCCTTGCGAAAATCCTGCCCATCTTCTTCCGCACGCTCAATAATAGTCTGAAGGAAACTGGGGACCCCCACATAGCCTGTGAGCTTAAGTTCCGCAAGGAGCTGGACCTGTGTATCTGTGTTACCAATCCCTCCTGGAACAACCGTACAGCCAATGCCGGTTAATGCCTGGTCGCACATAAGCCCCCCCGGGGTGAGGTGGTAGGAGAAGGTATTGAGCACCTTATCTCCAGGGCGAAAACCGGTATTAAAAAAGACCCCTTGCAATCGCCAGTAGTCAGCCTGATGTCCCTCAGGGTCATATATAGCTCCAGGAGAAGTGTAGATTCGACGAAGTTTGTCGAAATCTACCGCCAAGAAGCCACCAAAAGGGGGGGAGGCTAGCTGGAGTTGTCGCATTTGGGCTTTAGGGGTGATGGTTAGTGACTGCAGATCCTCCAGGGAGCGAATGTCGGTGGGCCCCAATCCTGCCGCCGCAAACTTCTGTCGCATAGCGGGTGCTGCTTCAAAGGCGATGAGAACTGCCCGCTGTAGTTGATTTTCCATGAGCTGTTTTTTCTCTTCCCAAGGAAGTGTTTCTAGCTGTTCATCGTAATAACCGCGCAAGCGCTCATCTTTTTTCATTGTCTTTTTCCTTCTGTTTTTAGGCCATGAGAATTTCTGGTTGGAAAATCGTACTGGGAAGTCACATACACTCTTGGAAATGTGTTTTAACTGCTGCCCAATTCCTTCTCACGGATTTCTTTACTCACTTGATCCTGGAGTGCTTGTAGACTGGGGGTTATTTCCACTGGATAGTTTGGGTTACCTTGCAAGTCCTTATAGGTTTCGGGAAGCTTGGCAAACTCCTCACGGAAGCGTTGCTGGATATCGGCCAGGGGCTCCGATTTGACCAGTCGCCTTCCTTCTTTCATTACTGGCACGAGGAGTGGCTCAGCATCTGCTACTCTCTCGTCGTCCAAGCCAATGAGATCCCGCTTGAAAAACCCCTCTTCATCTCGCTGGCGAAACACCTGCTTGGGACCCGCTAAAGAAACCTTGCCGCTACTGAGCTTCATTACCGGTCTACCGTTATACTCAACCATTTTGTAGGCCATATTGAGGTAAGGCGCGTCAGCAGAAACTCCCAATCGGGTGCCCACGCCAAAGGCATCGATCTGGGCACCCGCCGTCAGAATCTTTTGGATCTTGAATTCATCAAAGCCGCCACTGGCAAAGATCCTGACCTCAGGAAACCCAGACTGATCCAGGATTTCTCTCACCTGCAGGCTGAGTTGAACCATATCGCCGCTGTCCAAACGAACCGCTCGAAGGGTTTTGCCAGCCTCGCGCATCTCCCGAGCCACAGTCACTGCCTTGCGGGCACCGGCCAGGGTATCATAGGTATCGATGAGCAGGACAGTATTATCTGGAAATGACTTGGCAAAGGCGCGGAATGAATTGATTTCCTGGTCAAAGCTCTCCACGTAAGAGTGCGCCATGGTGCCAAAGATGGGCAATCCATAGGTCTTTCCTGCCTGCACATTACTGGTTCCGATAAAGCCACCAATATAGCTGGCCCTGGCTACCATGAGGCCCGCATCCATCCCATGGGTACGCCGCAAGGAAAAGTCCACCAGTCGCCTGTCACCGGCTGCATGTAAACAGCGTGAGGCCTTGGTGGCAATGAGAGTTGGCAAGTTTATAGCATTGATGACGAAGGTTTCCACCACCTGGGCTTGCATAACTGGTGCAGTAATTTCCAGCAGTGGCTCGTCGCAGAATGCGAGGCGACCTTCAGGTATTGCCCGGACTTGCCCAGTAAAACGCAGTGTCTCCAGGAATGCCAAGAAGTTGTCCGGGAAGAGCGCTGTCTGCTGCAAGTATTCGAGATCATCTGGTCGGAAGCGGAAGGATTCCAGGTAATCGAGGAGGGGGTCAAGACCGGCACAGACCAGATAGGAGCGGCTGGGTGGATACTCACGCACAAAGAGGCTGAAGGTGGCCGGATCGAACATCTTCTGCTCGAAATAGCTGGCGGCCATGGTGAGCTCATACAGATCAGTCATTATTTCCCTGCTGTGTGGCTGATCTGTAACCATGGACAATCCCCTTGATTCCGTTCAGTCCTATTGTTGCAAGGTATCCTCAGCTTCCCGAGTTCATGGTAAAGTGGGGGATACAAATGAATGAGCCTACACTAGCCTCGTGTAGACCGTCTCTGCAAGCAAGATTCACCCTGAGGCTGCGCGCCAATTGCCACCGGGCCTTTGTTGCCGTAACCGGCGCAAAGGCTTGATCAACGACTACAGCCAAGTCTTTTATACCACTATTGAAATCCGTAAACCCGACCGGAAAGCGAAAGGTCCGCACGCGAAGTGCTGAGCAAGCAGAACTACCGCTTGAGTTCTGTTTAGCAGAAAGGGGGCAAGGGTTCAAGATATTATACAATTCACAAAGTTAGCAGATCTATTGCTCTCGGAATCCAATAGGGCACCGTGAACGTTCTTGCCATTGACAACCTCCAACAGCATTGTTTTATTGCCTAAAGATAATACGGGGTACTATTTCCAGAGTTATTTTGAGCAACAGGTAGGGGTGAATCCTCCCCATCTTATCCCGAAGAGATTCACCTCCTGACACCAACCTTGGGTTTGACGCCTGCAGAAATGGTGATTTTTTCTCCTCCCCTGGTCTCCTGTTAGTTCCCATCCTGGCACAAAGAGTGCATCTCTGTAACGCCACCTAGATCTTCGTGGGAAGAGCTATCACTGTGGAAAATAATCAGGATCAACGTTGGTCTAGTCTGCAAGCCGCCATCAAAGAGAAGTTATTTTTTGAAAGCGGCCTGACCCGGGAGGGTAATCGGTTCTTACTTGGCAGAATTCCTGATAGAATTGATATGTACAGGGTACATTCGGTAGTGGTTGATTTCTTAGATACCGAGTCTATTGGAGCTATTAACAATGTCTTCCCAATCCACTGACTATGCGTACCCCACGGGGATATCAATTCCGCAATCTCAAGCAGACCCTGCGGCTGATGCATGGTTGACCAATTTTTTCACCGAGAATCACCTGGATTTTGAAACTCAACCTGACGAGGTGGCTTCACCCGAACAAGTGCGTTTCGTGGTTCATCTGCCAGACGATGCGATTTATTATCCTTGCTCAGCCGAGCTCTTTGAGGCTATCTCCAATAGGCAATCCACCTCATATCTTCACGCCCGCTACGAGCAAGTGTGGTCTGTTGTTGAACGATTGGTCCAGGATCTGATCACTGATGAGCCCAAGAGGACCTTCCTCATTAGACTTCTGCGAATGAAATATGAACACGACACTCATGATGGAATTCTCCTGCCGTCCAGGCTCAAGAAGCGGCTTATCAAGATCTTCATTGATAAGAGTAAGATTGATACTCCATACTTTCCGGTCAAGGTTCAGCGGAATAAGGCTGTGGATACACTGATTTCACAAGCCAATTTCTGGAACATCTTTAACTGGATTGATCAGCAAACCATCCTTAGATTCGAAAGCCTCGAAGATCTCAAATCGGAAGCAGCCAAGCTCCAGCTGGAAAGGCTCCTCAAGCTCTGTGTTGCCCGCGATCTCTGGGAAGATGAGGGGGGATCAGATCCCGCAAAAGTCGATTTTAAAGAGATTCTCCATCGGCCCTTGACCGGCAAGGGGGTCGACGTTCTGCAGAGTTATCTGGAGCGTCCGCAAGACGCACCTGGTTGTTGCATCGAGCCCCCCAAAAAGATCCTCTGGCTTTGTAACGAGGCGGGAGAAATTGTCCTTGATCTGAAGATCATTCGTTTTCTTTTGGGTTGGGGCCACAAAGTCATCCTCGTGGTAAAGGACGGTTTCTATCTCAACAAGGTAACCCGATACGATGTGGAACATGATCCATTGCTGTTGGAGGAATTGCGTGGTGCTTCTTTTATCAAGGACCCGGCTATCTCCAAAAAAGACCTTCTCGAGAAGCTCAAGACCGACACCCAGCTCTTCATTATCTCCGATGGCACCCAGGAACGGCTCAATTTCTTGCTCACCTCCACCACCTTCGCGAGGATGTTCAAAGAGGTCGATGTGGTCATATCTAAAGGGGAGGAGCAGTGGCGGCGACTCTTTGCCACCCCGTTTCAGTTTACGAGAGATATTTTCAATGTACGGCTGAGTGGAGATGGACAGACGGTTATTGTCAGTTACAAGCCGAAACATCCTGAGGCGGTGAAGTTTTCTGAGCAGGATCTCAAGGAAAAGGCCAATGGCATAATTCGGGAGATGGCTGCTGCTGGGAATCGAGGAGAAAAGGTAATTTTTTACAGCGCCATTATCGGCAGCATCCCTGGGCAGATGGCAACCGCAGTCCAGCTTCTCAACGCCTTCGTCAATCACCTTAGGAAAAACTATAAGAAGAGCTTTATCATCAACCCGTACGAGCACTTTGTTCCGGGGATGGACGCTGACGATCTCATGTATATGTGGGAAGTGGTTCAGCTTAGTGGCCTCATCGACATCTGGAGATTCCAGACGGTGGAAGATATTGAGACCAGTTTCAGACTTCTTGAACGGGAGGTGCCACCGGAATGGCTTGGCAAAGACGCCACTTACAGTACCGGTTGCACAAAGGAGATGAATATTGCTCTGGAGGTGCAAAAGGAGCATCCGGAGATGCAAATCATCGGACCCGCCAAAGAGCGTTTTCTGCGCCGCTCCGAATATGGGATCGGAAAGCTCTACGACCGACGGTTCAGTGATATTGGACTGCCTTAAAGAGGAATCAGGGATTAGGAGTCACAATTGAATATCGAATGTCGAACCGCAAAACAAAGAACCGCAGAAATAAATAAGAACCACTTCGATATTCATTGTTCCTTGTTCGATATTCTGCGGTTCAAAATACCATCTGCCATGATCTGTGCAAAAACGCATGCGGTTTAGGTCCCGTGACCCCTGATCCCTGAAACCCAACCCCTGAGAAACATGCCATACGAACGTATAGATGTAGAATGCTACAGTGGTTACCGGGCTAATGAACGACCCAAGGCATTTACCTTTCAGAACCGACGCTGGGAGGTGGAGGAGGTCATTGATCGCTGGTATGAAGGGGGCCTCCGATCCGACCAGCCCGCCCTGGACTACTTCAAAGTGCGCACCAGCGAGGGTAAGATATTCCTGCTGCGCTATAACGCACTGTTTGATGCCTGGTCCATTCGCGTTCCCCCAAAATCAGCTCACTGATTACTGTCGCTCCCGAAGTTCCAAAAGAGCCTTTTCTCGGTTGATGCGTGCATTGGAATAATCAGGATTTAGCCGTAAAGCAGTGGAAAAATGATCTACGGCCTGCTCCAGTTTTCCCTGCCGCGCTAGAACAGCCCCCAGCATGTTGTGCACCTTTGCATTGTTGGGTTGCAGACGCAACGCCTCGGAGTAATGCTTTTCGGCCCCAGAGAGTTTTCCCAGTCTGTATAGAATAGTTCCCATATTTACGTGTGCCTCGAGGTAGTTGGATTTTATTCGGAGCGCCTCGGTATAATGGCTAATGGCCTCATTAAGCTTGCCCTCTCTCGCTAGAGCAACCGCAAGATTATTATGGGCCTCTGCATAGTTGGGTTTGATGCTCAGAGCCTCGGTGTAATGGACAATCGCCTCCTGGATCTTACCTTCGTTAGCTAGGACAGTTGCCAAATTGTTGTGGGCCTCGGCATAGTAGGGTTCGATGCGCAAGGCCTCGGCATAGTGGGCACCGGCCTCATCGCGCTTTCCCAAGGCGGCTAACGCATTGCCCAGGTTGTTGTGTGCAAGCGCAGAGTGGGGATTGATCTGCAAAGCTTTGCGATAATGGCTAATGGCCTGGTGGAGCTTTCCTTGCTCTGCTAGGGCGTAGGCAAGACTGTAGTAGGCCTGCCCATAGTTGGGGTTGATCTGCAAGGCTTTGCGAAAATGGCCAATAGCCTGGTCGGGCTGTCCCTGCTTGAGTAGTCCGACGCCGAGGTTATTGTGGGCTATGAAGTTGTCAGAAGTGACCTTGAGAGCATGTGTGAAGAGGGTAATGCTGTTACGCCAAAGCTGCACCTGCATCCATGAGCTGACCATTAAGATGGAGAGCACCATAACGGATACGATGGGAAGTGCAATCCGTGCATAGCGCCATTTCGCCAAAAGATCAGGAATACCCCAGGCGACCATGATGAATAAACCGATGATGGGCACATAGGTGAACCGATCGGCCATGGCCTGCGGGCCAGCCTGGACCAAACCGATTACTGGAACAAGAGTTCCCAGATACCACAGCCATCCCACTACGAGGTAGCGCAGTCGCCTCCCCCGCCTGATAATCAGAAGGGTTAGGACTATAAGGAGCACTCCGGCAGCGGCACCATGCCACCACTGTAGAGTATCTAGAGGGTGCGGATAGAAGACCGCCAGGTGGTAAGGCCAGAGCACTTTTCCCAGGTATTTTACATATGAGACAAGAGCGTTTGCGAGACGAATCTTTGTGGGCAGTACCTGCAGGGATATAATAGCCCCCGTGCCTTGCTTTACAAAGAAGGTCACAGCAGAGGCCAAAGCTGCGATGGCAAAGAGGGGAAGTTTTTCCAAGACCAGAGCAAAGATAGGTTTGGAATGCATGGATTCGGTTGTACGGGAACCGTTAGCGCTAGCGATGTGTGCAGGGCTCATCCGGTTAAGAGGCCAGTAGTCGAGAAGAAGCAGGACAAATGGGAGTGTCACCACCATGGGCTTGGCCATGAGGCCAAAGGCAAAAGCCAGCAGCACGAAAAGATATCGATGCATCCTGGGGTGATCAGCGAAGCGTACATAGGACCATATTGCCAGAATCCAGAAAAAGGTGCTCAAGACATCTTTTCGCTCGGTTACCCAGGCGACTGATTCCACCCGAAGGGGGTGGAGCGCAAACAAACAGGCCACAAAACCGCTTCGCCAGAGATCCCCGGTCATCCGTTTGAGGACCAGAAACAGCAACAGGGTATTTGCCAGATGAAGAAGCACATTGGTTAGGTGATATCCTCCGGCCTTCAACCCGTATAACTCAAAATCCAACATAAATGAAAGCCAGGTCAAGGGGAGCCAAAAACCAGCGTGGAAGGAGGTAAAGGCCCAAGAGACGCTTTTACGACTTATACCGGCCTGGACATGCGGATTCTCAGTGACATAAACATTGTCGTCGAAGTCGACAAAATCGTAGTTTCTTACCTGCCAGAAAACGACAAGGGTAGCCGCAATCAGAAACAAGCAGATGAGAGTTTCACGATTCATGAACTCTGTGCTCATTAACGGGTTTTGTGCTTGGTGGCTGTATCAGTAATGGGCAACAATTACTTTTCGCCATGGTCTTGGTTGCACCTTAGTTTCTGCGTTGCAGCTTTGTGTTTCAGGGGGATATCTTGTCGCGGATGCGCAAGACTGCCTGTTCAGTATCTTGCCGATGGCCAAAACCGCTGAGGCGAAAATACCCTTCACCGGAGGGACCGAATCCAGACCCGGGAGTTCCGACAACCTGTGCTTCGGCGAGTAGGAGATCAAAGAATTCCCAGGAGCTCATGTTGTTAGAGGTCTTCATCCAGATGTATGGCGCGTTCACGCCACCGTACACAGTAAAACCTGCATCACTCAGGGTCTCACGAATGATACGGGCATTCTCCATATAATAACGAATGAGATTCTGGACCTGAGCTTTACCGTTTTCGGAGAACACCGCAGCAGCAGCTACCTGGATGGGATAGGAAACGCCATTGAATTTGGTGGTTTGGCGACGGTTCCAGAGTTGGTTGAGACTCACGGGTTCACCGTCAGAAGTCTGAGCCATCAAGGCTTTCGGCACTACGGTGTAGGCACATCTCGTACCGGTAAACCCTGCTGTCTTGGAGAAGCTCCTGAACTCAATAGCGCATTGCTGTGAACCGGGTATCTCGTATATGGAATGTGGGATTTCCGACTCGGTGATGTAAGCTTCATATGCTGCGTCAAACAGTATCACTGCCTGATTTTCCCGGGCATAGTCCACCCAGGCCTGTAGGGTCTGCCTAGGGGCCACCGCGCCGGTAGGATTGTTTGGGAAGCATAGGTAGATGAGATCCACCGGCCGATCAGGCAACTCCGGCAGAAAGTCGTTGGCCTCGATGCACGGCATATAGTGAAGGCCGGCATAACGGCCTTGATTATCAGCTTCTCCAGTTCTTCCCGCCATGACATTGGTGTCCACGTAAACTGGGTAGACCGGGTCTGCCACTGCAATGAGGTTGTCCACCGCAAAAATCTCCTGGATATTCCCACAGTCACATTTGGAGCCATCACTTATGAAAATCTCGTCAGGCTCCAGCGAGACCCCATGGACCGCGTAGTCGTGGTCGATTATCAAATCTGTGAGAAAGCGATAGCCCTGCTCAGGACCGTATCCCCGAAATGTCTCGGCTCGGCCCATGTCATCGACGGCTTGGTGCAAGGACTCGATGACCGCAGGGGGTAGGGGTTGGGTAACATCGCCGATGCCCAACCGGATGATCTCGTTATCCGGATTTGCCGTGGTGAAGGCCTGAACCCGACGGGCGATCTCTGGGAAAAGGTAGCCGGATTTCAACTTCAGATAGTGCTCATTTGCCAAGGCCATACAAGCTTCCTCCATACAGTGAATGTAACAGGTAAGACCGCCACCTCCGCGCTTGGTGAGCGGCCAGCGGCTTTGCTAAAAGGCTTGCCATGAGGTATTGGACCAATGGAGTACCGGAGTAATGGGATACCGGAACTTTGGGAATTCAAAGTTTTGCCAACACTCCGCTGCTCCACTATTCCCAACGCCAATGGGGGTAGATGAAAGCCACTTCCTCTCCACCTGGATTCTTTACTTCTTGCAATGAGGGTCAATGATACAGATTTTGCCTTTATAAAGGAAGGAGAAACACGTAGCTGAGGTCGCAGCCAGCAACCTCCTGAGATTGGTGTTTCACGTGAAACATTTGATCAGCATTACTTTCCCACATAGCCATGGACCTCTCGCCCGCTCCCCCACTACAAGCTCAGGGTCGCTCGAGTCCTCGGAGGGCTCGAAGAAAGATTCAGTAGATCTTTTAAGCGATCCCTGATGCTGAACATTCAGCTTAATTTCTTACTTACGTTTGCGCTCTCTGAGGGTCTGTGAGCCCTGTGTGTGATAGAAATTGTCTGTGCCATTTCTCTTTAAAAAATCGAAGTGGTGTGCTATTGTGGCCCAGCATCATTTGCCAGTAGGCAGCCAGGAAATTTGGGTAGAGCTCTTTGGTAGATCAACAGGGTATGATCATTGTCTCTAGTTACATTGGATCTCATGTATTCATTACAGATTAGGTAAGCGTTATGAGCAAGATCATTGCCATCGCCAATCAGAAGGGAGGAGTGGGAAAGACCACCACCTCTGTAAATTTGGCAGCCTCCCTGGCTGTGGCTGAGCGCCGTACTCTTCTAGTGGACTGTGATCCGCAGGGGAATGCCTCCAGTGGCCTGGGTCTTCAGAGGGACCAGATCCAGAAAGACCTATATCAATTGCTTATCAATGAGACTAAGCCCGCGGAAATTGTCTGCACCACCTCCCTCAGCTATTTACACCTCATCCCTGCAACCAGGGAGCTTATCGGCGCCGAGGTTGAACTTCAGGTACTTCAGGGAAGGGAAAAAATACTGCGCCACGGGCTCAGTAATATTACCTCCCAGTATGAATATATCATCATGGACTGCCCTCCCTCGCTCGGTCTGCTTACCGTCAATGCCCTCACAGCCGCCAAGACCGTAATTATCCCTCTGCAGTGTGAGTATTACGCCATGGAGGGCTTGAGCCAGCTTCTCAAGACCATTCAACTGGTCAAAAGAACACTCAATCCGCACCTGGGCATTGAGGGCATTTTGCTTACCATGTTCGACGGTCGCAACAATCTCTGTCATCAGGTTGCAAGTGAGGTGAGAACTCATTTTAAAGGGCGGGTGTTTCAGACGGTGGTACCGCGCAATGTTCGACTGAGCGAGAGTCCCAGTCACGGCAAGCCTGCTCTACTATACGACATCAATTCAAAAGGAGCGCGGGCATATTTGGAACTGGCCAAAGAAGTGATCAAGCGAGAGGGCAGCGACACAGGCTAGGCTGATCGGGATGTTCAAGAAATAGTTCATACAGATCTTCCTAAGGTAGGTGAAAGGACCCAACACTGACAAGGTAGGCAAACAAGGTTATGGAGCGAAACACCAAGAAGAAAGGTTTGGGTAGAGGGCTGGGAGCGCTGATTCCCGATGCTGACCTATTGGCACGCACCAGCGATCAATTCTTTTACTGTGCTATTGAGGAAATTACGCCGAACCCATATCAGCCGCGGCAGAATGTTCGGGATAAGGCTTTTGAAGATCTGGTTGAGTCGATCCGGGAACGGGGCATACTGCAACCGCTCCTGGTGAGGAGTGAGGAGGAGGGCTACCAGCTGATTGCTGGAGAAAGGCGATGGCGGGCTGCTCAAGTGGCCGGCTTGCAACGAGTGCCTGTGATTATAAAGGAGAGCGCTGAGCCCGAATCTATTGAACTCGCCCTCATCGAAAATATCCAGCGAAAGGACCTGAATCCTATTGAAGAGGGAGAGGCTTACTGGCGGCTCCAACAGGAATTCCAGTTGAGCCAGGAGAATATTGCCAAGAAGATTGGCAAGGACCGCTCCACTGTGGCCAACATGATTCGTCTGCTCAAATTGCCCGACAGGGTTCGCCGAGATCTGGTGGAGGGTGTTTTGAGCATGGGACACGCCCGTGCCCTCCTAGCCTTGCCGGATGCTGAGATCCAGTTGCGAGCACGGGATACCATTGTGAAACGGAGCCTTTCTGTACGTGAGACGGAAAAGCTGGTTCAAAGTTTGCTGAAGAAACAAAAAAAACACAAAGCTGAACCGGAACCCGATAGTCACATGCGCGCTGTTATCGATCGACTTATTCGTCACTTCGGTACCAAAGTGAGTATTAGCCGCCGCGGTAAGCGGGGTAGAATAGAAATAGAGTTCTATTCTGACGATGATCTTCAGCGCATACTGGACCTTTTCTGGCAAGGTGCACCAATGTCAAAGCGGTAATATCACCGAGACCCTCCTCTAATCGCTGACATGGTGCCGGTAGACTTTGGTGAAAGCCCCCTTTAACGATCACTGCGACTTCAGAGATGTGTGCCCGTTGAGATCTCATCTATCCCCCCACTACCAACATTCTCAGTGAGACATGATCGGCTCCGGAGTGGCCTGCGGGATGACCCAAGGTTATCCAGGCAGCCGTTAGGTCCACCGAGATCTGCTATGCTAAGAATTGATAGGAGAAAACGGCTGCGAAAGACCACAAATTCGAAATCCCTGTCCCAGAGCGGACTCGGAAAGACTGAGTGTATGTCTTCCAGAGGTATGGGAACAACAAGCTACGGTCATGGGGTCGCTCCAAAGCAGGATAGAAATCCAAATCAGCAATGTGAGATGTGATATCCGGGATAGGTAATTGTGATAGAGTTCGGTTTTTGATCCAACATCAATTGCTCCGGAATGGGAAGTTGGATGATGGCGGTGCATGTGCTCATTGACGGATATAATCTTATTCGCCGGTCTGCGACCCTCAGGGCCGAAGAGGACTTGGCCCTGGAACTGGGCAGGAACGCACTGCTGGAAAGCTTGCGGCAATATAAACGCACCAGGGGTCACAGGATCACTGTCGTTTTTGACTCAGCAAGCAAACCAATTCTGGCTGAGGAGCAGACCCAGCAGAAGGGGATACGAGTAATTTACCCAGGCCAGGGAGATACGGCTGACTCGGTGATTAAGCGGATCTGCCGGAGCGAAGGTAATAAAGTGCTTGTAGTGACTTCAGATCTGGAGTTGGCAAGGTATGCTGAAGCCCATGGCTCTGTGGCCATGGGCTCCGGAGAGTTTCAAGCAAAGATGGAAATGGCACGTTATTTAAATTCCAAGGGAGAGGAAGAGGACGAGAAGGAGGGATGGCACCCCAGCAAGGGCACGCGTAAAAAGGGACCAGCAAAGAGGCTATCCAAGAAAGAGAGAAGAAGGCTTGAGAAGTGGAGAAAGGTTTAAAGATTGCAGATTGCAGATTGTAGAGTTGAGAGGGAATAGTTAGGGAATGTCACTGATAATGAATTTTCTATTTGGAATAGGGACATGTTGAACTTATTTCCAAGAAAATCACTTACTAGAAATCTACAATCTAAAATCTAAAATCTGAAATCTCCAAAGCTCCACTACTCCATCACTCCAACCAGGCGTCGTTTTCTGGAAGTGGATATTTCTTTTTGTAAGCGTGCTGAAAAAAGAGGAGAGAATCTGAAATGTACAAAACCATTCTGGTGCCCCTTGACGGGTCTCATTTGGCAGAGGCGATCCTCCCGGAAATTGAAAAAGTGGCGTCATGCATGCGGGCCAGGATTGTATTGCTCAGGGTGTGCCGCGCTCATGTTTTCCCAGGAAAGGACCCCACTGAGGCCGAGGTCGAGGTGGTGCGAAAGGCTGAGGCATATTTGGACAACATAGAGGCTCAGTTGACTGCTAAGGGTTTCGACGCCGAAGTACACGTGCGTTACGGAGATGTGGCCGATGAAATCTTGAACCACAGCAAGCGCAATGACATTGACCTCATTTCCATGTGCACCCATGGGCGAAGTGGCTTGGGTCGTTGGTTGCTGGGGAGTGTGGCGGAAAAGATTGTACGCCACAGTGAAAAACCTGTCTTACTGCTGAGGGCCAAAGAGGAGGGAGAGAGTAGTGGTTGAGCTCTCAAAGTCCACAAGGTCAGGTTAGCGGTGAACAGTAAACAGTAAGCAGTGCTCAACCTTCGCCCTCATTGAGTCCTTTGTCGTTGTATGAGATAGCAGTTGTTGGGATTGGATCTGGCAGTGGTAGGAGAAGAGGTTCTCCTTACCCAGACAGTCATCAGCTGGAAGGTATTTGATCACCCTTCTTTCAACCAAGTGTCAAGTTAAGTCCGTCCTGTCACAACGGAAATCAGTAAGGGACTAATCTGTTGAAGAACGAACCGCCCGAATATAATACTCAGCAGCCATGTTAGGATAGAACGCTATAGTTTCTTTATATCCCGACCACTGTTTCATTGTGATTCTACCCTCGGCGAACTTGACAACCCAACTTTCATATTCTCCGAAGTGGCTGTCACGAGTAGTTCTAACACGCTTCGTATCGGCACTCCAGCAGGTTTTCTGTTTGTTATGAAATATGGGATTTATGTGAACACCATTAATTTTTTCTCTCTCCACTAGAGATGCAAGCTCCTCGATAGTCGGTATCCGCCAGTCCGAATATCCCGCAAACCGGTCCTCATTAAGTTGTTTGAGATACATTCTTCCTCGCTTCCAGTTTTTAGTTCTGGAAGAGCCACTTTTCTGCCACATCAGGCCAGTGGCTCTATCCAGTATCGTTCCATCGCCGTTATCCACGAAGTCGTTTCTAAAAGATCCCATAGCATTCCTGTGGCTTTCGAAAAAATTGTACTTTTTCAACATTTGCTCTATGCGCTCATCTGAGTAGAACTTTGCCTCCGCCCGCAAAGAGACCCTAGTACTGGTCACGGTTTTAGGAACAGAGGCAAGTTTCTGTTTTTCTTTTTCAAAACGCTCACGTTCAACTTCTGTGCGCTTCATTTCCTCTTGAAGTCTTCTCTCAGCTTGAAGCCTTTTCTGATATTCGGCACTTTTCTCTCTTTCCATGCGGGCAAGTGTCGCTCTTGCTTCTTCAGACTGCTTTTTTTCGAGCTCCAGACGGTGCATCCATTCCTGGTAGAGCTTCCTATCTGCCTTGAGTCTCTCTTGCTCTGCTCTCAAACGTGCTTGTTTTTCAGCAAAACGTTTTTGTTCTTCCTCCCGCTTCTTTTCTTCTTCTTTTCGTATTCTTGGTTAAGATCGCCGCTTGGCTTACCAGGTGGAACCACGGCCATGGAGGGTTTTTCCGCAGAGGCAACCTCAGCTGCAGGGGTGGGAGTCCGCATCTTTGCTTGCCGAAGGAACGCTGCCCCTGCCAGCAAAAGCAGTGCTGCCGCCACCAAGAAAACTGCCCTGCGCCTCCGCCTCCGGTCGACCGTTTTTGCGCGAATAACCTTTCCAGCTGCTTCTGGCTCCGTGAGCACTCGATACACCCGCACCGGTTCATCAATGTTCTTGACAGAATGCTCACCCAAATACTCATACCCTAACTGCAACTTGTTTTTCACCTGATCATAGGCGCTTCGGGAAATGCAGATACCCCCAGGCTCACCCAACCCTTCCACTCGGGCAGCAACATTAACTCCATCCCCATAGATCCGCTCCTCCGCATGGATCACGTCCCCAAGGTTGATCCCGATGCGAAATTCCATCCTGCGGTCTTCAGGCAGCTCGGCATTCCTGGACTTGAACCCCTCCTGAATCTCCACGGCCGAAGCCACTGCATCCACCACACTGGCAAATTCAGCCAGTATATTGTCTCCAGGAGAGTCAACCACTCGCCCTCGATGCTTCTGGATAACCGCGGACATTACCTCACGATAGGCGGTCAGGGTGCGGACGGTCGCCTCTTCATCCTGTCTCATAAGGCGACTGTATCCTTTGACATCGGCACTGAAGATGGCGGTGAGCTTTCTTTGGAAGTCCTGCGTGGCCAAGGGATAATCCCGTTTTCTCGAGTAGGCTGGCTTTATGAAGGTCTCAAATAAACGGACCCAAAGGAACTAGAAATATTCCTCAGAGCTTTTATATAGACTCCCTTTGGGATGCCTTCCTTTTGACTCCCTCCAGAGGGTGCATTGAATGAACACCAGGAGTCGTCCTGAAGCCTGGTCGGAGCAGTGCAGATTCAGATGTATAATCTCCAGAGGCTGCGCCACAAAGGTAGATCTGGCTGCTTTCAGACTAAGCGACCGAACCGGTTCAAGTCAAGAGCAAAAAACCATCATTTTGATCGGAATTGACTGGCTCGAAACGAGGGATCGAGTGTTGACGATAATGAGAAACGTAATCCTGATGCGGGGACGGGTCAAAAAGTAAAGGAAGCAGAGTGGAGATTACATGCCTTAACCTAAACTTTGGCTGGTATTGACTCTGGCACAAGATGTTGGCTTCAGCTAAGCAGCTTCCTCCACAGGCTCTCGCCAGAATGCTGCCAGGGACTAGTCACTTAGGCTTTGCCTACTCCATTGAATCTTCTCATTTTGCCAACATAACCGAAAGCTCAACCGCCTTTTCAAAGGGAACACGGTCCATGTTCAAGGTCAAGTGAAACAGGAGCGAGTCATCAAAACCTTCTCCGCATATCGTCTGGAGAAACCATATGTGATTCCTGTCCCTTTCCTCTAAGATTCGCCCTACCTCAGACGGTCGTACTCCAAGTGTCTTTACGGCATAGTTTTTACGCCAGTCCTCTGAAGCGACCAGGCAAAGATGGTAACAATTCTGCACGTCTTTCAAGAAGAAGTTTGCTGCCCGGCCAATAATCACTACGTTATCTTGTTCTGCCACTTCCAAGACGAGGTTTCTCAATGCATCCTGATAGTCACCCTCTTCGACTACTGTTTTGTCGTGTCCCACGATTCGCTCAATATAATCCTTACTAAACAGCCTGGCGAAGTAATTGGATATCCGATACTGTCTTCCTTTCTCGTAAGATTCCAATGTCCCCTCTGAAACCTGAAGGTTCTCAGCGACCTTCTGAAAAAGATACTTGTCAACGTAGTCATAGTTGAGTCTCTTGGCCAAGAGCTTCCCAAGTTTTCTGCCACCTGAAGCATATCTCCTGGTGATAGTAATCACGGCCATAGATGGTTTCTCTCTCTATCGATTATTCGTGAGAATTACGTGCCAAGGAAAAAGCCTTCGAGTAAGATTCAGATTACACAAGGAGGGTTGTATCTGCAACATAAAGAAATCGTCAGCTGGCGATCCTGTGAGTACGTACAACCACTTTTTTGCTTCAGATGGGAAAACGCAAAATGAGAAAGGAAAATGCAGGTAATGATGAAAAATGTAAACTCATCTCGAACCCTTGGAAGGTGTAGATATCAGTATGCTACATCTCGGTTAATAAGTAAGCTCCTATTCATTTTTTTGCTTTAGCTCAAGGGCCTTGTCAGAAGCGACTATGGCTTCCTCATACCGTCCCAACTTGCTAAGTGCCGCACTTTTGTTTTGCCAGGCTTGCCAGGAGTCAGGACTGAGCTCAAGGGCCTTGTCAGAAGCTTCCAGGGCTTCCTCATGACGGTCCAGCAAACCAAAAGTCGCACTTTTGTTTTTCCAAGCTTGCCAGGAGTCGGGATTGAGTTCAAGGGCCTTGTCAAAGGCGACTAGGGCTTCCTCATGACGGCCCAGCATACCAAGAGCCGCACCTTTGTTTTGCCAGGCTTGCCAGGAGTCAGGATTGAGCTCAAGGGCCTTGTCAAAGGCGGCTAGAGCTTCCTCATGACGGCCCAGCATACCTAAAGTTGCACCCTTGTTTTGCCAGCCTTGCCAGGAGTCAGGATGGGACTCGAGGGTTTTGCCAAAGGCGAGTAGGGCTAGCTCATGCCGTCCTAATTTACGAAGTACCAGGCCTTTGTTTTGCCAGGCCTGCCAGGAGTCAGGATTGAGCTCAAGGGCCTTGTCAAAGGCGGCTAGGGCTTCCTCATGACGGCCCAGCATACCTAAAGTTACACCCTTGTTTTGCCAGCCTTGCCAGGAGTCAGGATGGGACTCGAGGGTTTTGCCAAAGGCGAGTAGGGCTAGCTCATGCCGTCCTAATTTACGAAGTACCAGGCCTTTGTTTTGCCAGGCCTGCCAGGAGTCAGGATTGAGCTCAAGGGCCTTGTCAAAGGCGGCTAGGGCTTCCTCATGACGGCCCAGCATACCAAGAGCCGCACCTTTGTTTTGCGTTGCCAAAGAATCATTGGAGGCTATTGCCAAAACGTCATCCAGCACACTTATCGCCACTTCAAAATCCCCAGCAAAATGAGCGGCCGCGGCTTTACCCCGTAGACCTTCAAGGGTCTTCTCCTTTTCAGTCCTCTCATCCCGCACCCCAGGATCAGCTTTGGACAAACCACCGAGGTGAACTGCCAACCTATCCAATCCTTCTTCAAGGTCAGGAAATAGGTCGTACTGTTGAAAAGAACCAACGCGAAAATCACCTCGCCCACACTCTTCGAGTCTCACAGGAACAATGGTAAAAGCTTCACCTGACTGAGCCAGAGCAATTTCATAGGCTGCCTCTTGTTCCTCATCCTGAAACCCTCTTTCTTCTCCTATCTTCTGTAATGCCAACTGACTGAGGCACATTAGAAAATACCGGCTATGATTGATCGCTGTAACGATCTGCGGTTTCCATGTGCCTGGTTGCAGCTTTTCTTTATCAAACCAAAGATCAACTTTGCGCTCCCTCAGCCCATGAACTACATTGCGAACCCTCTCTAGGTCTCCCTTGGCGTAGCATATAAACACCCGGTCTCCATTTTCGGAATTCATGAGGTTGACCTTTTAAGTATCTCTGCAATGAACAATTAGTTGATGACCACCCATGCCCAAAACTACCTATCGGTGATCATACCCCGTTGTTTTATCAAGGTTAAGGAATTGCTTAGTGGAGAATTCATGCAAGAGTCCTGTGAAGTTCTCCCCAAACCTGGGAAACTTCACCGATCATCCCGTAATCCACTCTCTACTGCAAGGTAATCTGGCACAGTGTATTGTAAGCTGTCAACAAAAGATCTGTGAAGGAGGGTGCAGTTTTGTCCTCTGGGGTAGAGAATGCATCCGCTGCCACGAATGGTGAGCAGCGGTTTCCAAGCAGACTGAATGAGCTAGCACGTGGGTGCTGGAGGGACATGGCCGGCCTTTGCCGGCAAGTGCAGGGGTTTCTAGCCATTTCCCTCTGGGCTCGCAAAGCTCTCGCACTACCACTATTCAGCCGCCGTAGCCACGCGGAACCGTAGCTTTTATGGCGAAGAGGGGCTCTTAGCGGCTAAGGTACGTTGGTGTCAACACTACAAGGCTCATGTGTGCTGTCGGAAACATTGCCTCATCGCCGTCCTCTGCATCCGTGTTCAGAACAATGCTGTTGCCATCTTGGTCAATCCTGTTATCCTGTCAGAGATTGAACTAAGTCAGCGAGTTCTGTTGCGTTTCACCCAGGCGGGACTGCAGGGAGCTTTCATGTGGTGGCGGGCGTTGCTTTGAAGGTGGCTAACCAACTGGAAAGTGTACTCGGGATTGCCATTAGGGGCTAAGTGTATAGGCGATTATGAAGATTTGTGTCATTGATGGTATGGGCGGCGGTATTGGGACCGTTCTCATCAAGAGGATCAAAGGAGCCTTTCAGGAACAGGTGGAGATTATCGCTTTGGGAACCAACGCCATCGCCACGGCACAAATGATGAAGGCCGGAGCGAATAAAGGCGCCAGCGGGGAAAATGCAATTATTGTGACCGTGCCCAAGGTGGATGTCATTGTTGGCTCCATCTCCATAGTTCTTGCTAATTCGATGATGGGTGAGATGACGGCTGCTATGGCTGCAGCCGTGGCGAGCAGTCCGGCGCCCAAGCTTCTTTTACCGCTAACCCAGGAAGACGTGGAAGTGATTGGGGTTTCGCCCGAGCCGTTTCCCCACCTGGTTGATCACCTGGTGGAAAATCGGCTTCGTCTTTTGGTGGATCGCAACTCAGAAAGCTAGGCATAATCTAGGCTTGCACATCAGCAGCACTCCGCATTTGTGCAGACCATACGTGTAAGCAGTCAGCACCATAAAGGAAAACCAAGAGATAACTACCCTAAGTAAACGAGCTGGACTGCGACTTCACCATACTGGCCTGTGTCTTAGCTGCTGCGGCAGTGGTTACGGCGGAAGAGTTTGCATAGCCTTGAAGCGGAAGTTTTCTGAAATAAAGATCCCCAAAGAGCCGTATCATCGCACCAGACCCAAACGGCTATAAAACTTTGTTTTCATTGAAAGCTGACGGCTGAATGATTGATGGCCGTATTTGAACAGAGTATTGTTTCACGTGGAACATGCCGTGGGCCCCAGCAATCATCTTTTTCCTGAGCAGATCAAAGATAGCCTGACCAGCAACTGGATAGGGCAGACGATCCACTTTTACCAGCAACTGGATTCCACTAATCTAACAGCCATGGCACTGGCGCAGCAAGGTGCTCCGGAGGGCACGGTTGTTCTAGCAGAACAGCAGCTGCGAGGACGTGGTCGGGATGGCCGCTCGTGGCATTCAGCTGCTGGTGTCGGTATTTACTGTTCGATAATCTTGCGTCCCAGATTATTGCCTGCAAAGGTGCAACTGGTAACGCTGATGACCGCCACGGCAGTGGCAAAGGCGGTTGCTCAAAAGACTGGTCTTTGGCCCCGAATCAAATGGCCAAATGACATTCTCATCAATGACCAAAAGGTGGCGGGGATGCTGCTGGAAACCAAACTGAGCCGTACCCACATAGAGTATGCCGTAATTGGTTTCGGCATCAATGTCAATCACACCGCAGCTGATCTTCCCGAAGAACTGCAACTGAGTGCGAGTAGCCTGCGTATGCAACTGGGCAAGCCAGTGGAGCGAAGTGGGCTTATTAGCCAAATTTTTGCAGAGTTGGAAAGTCTCTATGAAAGAACTCAGCAGGGGGACTCAACAGAAGTCCTCAAGCAATGGCGCGATCTTTCAGCCACTTTAGGGCAGGATGTCCGCATAATCCAAAGAGACAAGCTGATTGAGGGTGTCGCTATTGACGTTACCGAGGAAGGTGCTTTACTGGTGAGAGTAAAGGACGGCTCTCTAAAAGTGGTCCACGCTGGAGATGTTGAGCACCTGAGGACTGCATAAGCGGTCAGCCAAAGCAGGCCGTGAGTCGGTCCCAGCGTTCACAAAAAGCAGGTCTGCATGGGCCACCACCCTTTCCACAAAAGATTTCCCTTCATATTCAATGCGCCCACTAGAGGTTGCTTTGGGCAGTTATCTTACT
This sequence comes from uncultured Desulfobacteraceae bacterium, assembly GCA_964346905.1. GTDB lineage: Bacteria > Desulfobacterota > Syntrophobacteria > BM002 > BM002 > BM002. The sequence goes on from CAYFXH010000014.1 coordinate 34,521, forward strand.
GAAAACTCTTAGCTAAATTTTGATAAGAAGAGGGGGGATTGATGAGAAAAAAATACCCTGCCAACCTGGGAGGTGAAATGGGAAAGCTCTAAGAGAAATATCTTCAACCCTACAAACCACGGGCCTTTTCCACGGCTTCCTGCTTTTTCTTACATGAAATACAGTACGTGGTGACCGGCCGAGCTTTAAGCCGTTCCTCACCGATCTCATCGCCGCACATCTCACAGATACCGAATTCTCCGGCATCAATGCGTTCCAGGGCGCTAGATATCTTGGAAAGGAGTTTGCGCTCTCGATCTCGGATCCGGAGCATGAAATTGCGATCCGACTCCAGAGAAGCCCGATCTGTAGGGTCCGGATAGTTTTCATTGCCAGTGGTCATGCCAGTGACAGTCTTTTCCGCTTCGGCCAGTAACTCCTGAAACCTCTCTTTGAGCATCTCGCGGAAGTACTCAAGTTTCTTCTCTTCCATCGCAAAACTCTCCAATGCTACTGGTAGAAGACGAATCTTGTAACACAGGTTTCCATATAAGTAAAGGATAAAACAATATCCTAGATTGTAAAGTCTGAAGCTCGATAATGGCCGCTTTTGCCGCCACTTTTCTCCAACAAACGTATGTCATCTATGATCATATCTCGGTCATAAGACTTGCACATGTCGTATATGGTCAATGCAGCAGTGGAGACCGCGACTAAGGCCTCCATCTCAACGCCGGTTCGATCATTGGCATTTACTGTAGCCAGGATAATGATTTCTGCTCTATCGGCCTCAGGGGTGAAATCGATGGTGATGCTGGTCAAACTCAGGGGATGACAAAGAGGAATGAGCTCACTTGTGCGCTTTGCAGCCATGATGCCACCAAGGCGAGCCACCGCAAGGACGTCCCCCTTCTTGACGTCACCGCCGACAACGAGTTGTAGAGTCTCAGGCCGCATGCGAATCCGGCCCCTGGCAACCGCCTGGCGTTCGGTAATTGGTTTTGCTCCCACATCTACCATGTGTGCCTGACCGGATTCATCAAAATGACTCAGCTTCGACATTGGAATCCCCTTCGTAGCAGAGCGCAAAGCTTTGTGGTGAATATCTATGAGTAGCCAGTAGCCAGAACCCAGGAGAATTCCGGTACAAGGTACAAGGTCCATAGGGGAGTCTTCAACAAGGATCAGGTGATACCCTGTACCTTAACTTCTGCCTCCTAATCATTCCGTGTTCCCCTGCGCCTTGCGTTTTAAACCTTATGCCATTTACGCTATTCCCTGTTCGGTATCACTTGAATAAAGACATAGAAATCACCCGCTTCAGCGTTGCGCTCGCCGCCATCACCCTCTTGTAAAATTCTTAAACGGGTGTTGTTTTGCACTCCGGCTGGAATATTCACCAAGAAATCTTTTTTCACCTGGCGTCGCCCCTGACCATCACAAGAGTTGCAGGAGAGCTGACGGAGATTCCCATTACCATTGCACTTGGGACATACCCCGGCGGCGGTGAATACTGCAGAACTTTCGCGGTATCTGCCACTTCCTCGACACCAAGGACAGACTTGCATTGTAGTCGTTGGTTTGAATCCCTTTCCAAGACATTGGGGGCAGTTTTCCATTGTACTGATCTGGATGGTCTTTTTGACACCCATAGCTGCCTCTTCAGGAGAGAGCTCCAGCTGGTAGCAGAGATCGGCTCCTGGCAACGGGCCTCGTTGCGAACGCATTCCAGTAATACCCAGAAAGTCGAAGAATTCGGAGGAGAAGGTTTTCAGGACGTCCTCAGTGCGCTCAAAGCCTCGATAACCACGTTCCTTGAGTCCCTGATGACCTTCACGGTCATAGAGGCGCCGCCGCCGCTGGTCACTCAGGACATGATAAGCTTCAGCAACCAGTTTGAAGCTTTCCTCCGAGCTTGGGTCTCCCGGGTTGCGGTCGGGGTGATACCGGAGAGCAAGCTGCCGAAAGCGTTGCTTGATACCCTTCAGGGAAGCACCCCTGGGGAGACCAAGAATTTCATAGTAGTCGCGACCGCCCATGGTGACGCCACCGGTTTCTACATTCTCAGGAGGGGGCACACTGAACCCCTCTAGTCAAATAGGCTACTTTCTTGTATTAAGAACATAATGATACTGTTTTCTTCGCTTGGATACAATATTGCAATCTCTGAGCCAAACCCAGTCACGCTAATTCGGAGCCAAGGAATTACTCTTTCATCCAAATGAGAACCCCTGTAAACCTCAAGAGGTCTCGTTACATTGCAGGTTTTACTTCAGAGTCCCCTCGCTTTGGGCGAATGGCCAGGTTCCAAGCACAACGCAACAATCAATATTCCGACGTGCCATATGAGATATACGAGACAAGATGGACAGCGTGCGATACTCCTCATCTTACATCACATTGTTTCGATATACAGATGTAACGAATTCGTAACCTGTGATGTAATTCGAAGAATGATTACCTAGAAACGGAAAGAGTTGTATGAATTCCACAGAAGTGAAAAGAGATATCCTGGGCTTTATGTATGCTGAGCGGTTAAAGTCAGCTCTCATCGTTGCCAGCAGCCTGCTGGATGTTTTAGATGACCTGGATGAAGCAGAGCGTCCCGGTGGTTTAAAAATGCTCGGTTCTTTTGTCAAAGGAATAAGCAACGAAATGAAACTGGCAGCCAACGTCATGGGGTCGCCGGACTGGGATGGTCTAACCGGGCAGTTCAACCTAATGGAAGGTTACGCTCGTCTGGGCCAGATGGAGGCTGCGCGGCAGGAATTGAGTCGCACTCTGAGCCAGATAACCACCCTCGCCGGCCGTGCCATGACATCTCTCGAAAACGAGGGTTTGCTCTAATATAGATCTCTGAGAACAGTTAATTCGTTTGCTAGCGAACAACGAGGTGAGTGACAAGTATTCCCCAGAATTCACTTGGCCGTTCAAACATCGACACCGCCTGGTAGTGCCAGCCGAGATGTTGGCCGCAGTGACGACAGAAGGCCATGCGCCAACTGTAGCCCGGAAACCAGGTGTGAGTTTCGGTTGCTGGTCCATGGGCAACCGCACCCGTGCAGGCAGAGAAGGTGTAAAAATCGCACTCAACACCTGCCGGATTGATGAAAAGGTGTCGATTGGCATTACCAATGCCAAGCAGTCGATCAGAGTGGCTGATGAGGCCGCTGCAACCGGCGCACTGATAGGCTTTGGCACCATTGCCACCGACTCCGTTCAAGGGAGCAAAAAGACTGAACATTTTTACTTCCAGGGTCAGGAGGGTTAACTGGCAGGAAAGATAACAGATTCCCTTGAAAAGTCAATTTAGTCTGGGAAATATTGAATGCGTCGATTGGTTGATTCGTCAAGTCGCAATGATCGCTCACTCTTGCCGCGCCAGAGCACTATCTTTACCCTGCCTGCTGGAGTAGCGTTTCTCCTTGCGAAGAGTAGCCTAACCTGCTATAGATAGCTCAATTATTCAACCGTTAATGAACTGAAATGGGGCACAGGCGCACGCCCGCCAATCGTAAATCCACCTATTACCTGGTGGCGCAGGTTGCTCCCTCTGTGCACTTCTCAGATTTGCTGACGATTGCAGTCCGTCGTCCGTGGTCAGACTTCGGCGAGCTCAGTCGAGTCGTTGTCCGTTGCAGATTTGTTCTGTGTCATAGCCCAATGAGCTCAAAAGAAAAGCTTAACGGTCAACGTGCAACCTGAAGTCCAATCCACCACGGACGACCGACCACAGACAACGACAAAAAGATGCTTGCGAAAGTCCTCTCCAGCTCCGTTTTGGGTATTGACGCCTACGTGGTGGAGGTTGAGGTGGATATCACCATGGGTCTGCCTGCCTTTGCCACGGTGGGGCTTCCTGACGGTGCAGTGCGTGAAAGCAAAGATCGGGTTAAATCCGCCATCAAGAATTCAGGGTACCGTTTTCCGCCCCACCGAATTACTGTCAACCTAGCGCCTGCTGACATCAGGAAGGAAGGGGCCGGATTTGACCTCCCCATGGCTATGGGCATCCTTGCTGCCATAGGCTTGGCGGATCGGGATAAACTCGAGCAGTACCTGCTCATTGGTGAACTCTCCCTGGACGGCGGAGTTAAGCCGACCCGGGGTGCGCTGCCCATGGCCCTTGCTGCCCGGAATAACGGGTTTGCCGGAATTATTGTGCCTGAGGGTAACAGCAAAGAATCCGCAGTGGTGCAGGGCGTGAACGTTTTAGCGGTCAGTCATCTTTCCCAGGTAGTGGATTTTTTCAACGGCATCTTCGAATTGCCTCCCACAATTGTGAACGTGGAAGATCTATTTGCTCGAAATGCACGCTATGAGGTGGATTTCAATGAGGTAAAGGGTCATGAGCACGTGAAGCGCGCCCTAGAAATCGCCGCTGCCGGAGGCCACAATATTTTGATGGTGGGGCCGCCAGGCTCGGGCAAGACCATGTTGGCCCAGAGGCTCCCGACTATTCTGCCTGACCTGACCTTTGAGGAAGCTTTGGAGACCACCAAGGTATACAGTATCCTGGGACTCATGGGTGAGCGTGCTCTCATTGCCACCCGTCCTTTCCGATCACCCCACCACACCATCTCCGATGCTGGCTTGATCGGTGGCGGACAGATTCCCAAACCTGGCGAAGTGAGCCTGGCCCACAACGGTGTGCTGTTTTTGGATGAAATGCCAGAATTTCGCAAGAATGTCCTGGAGGTTTTGCGACAGCCCATGGAGGACGGAAAGGTAACCATTGCCCGCGCCGCAACCTCCATAACCTACCCAGCATGTTTTATGGCAGTTGCTGCCATGAATCCCTGCCCGTGTGGTTTCTACGGAGACCATAAGCGGCAGTGCCAGTGTACTCACCTGCAGATTCAGCGGTACCGGACCAAGGTTTCCGGACCGCTGCTGGACCGGTTAGACATTCACGTGGAAGTGCCTGCCGTGCAGTACCAGGACCTGGCTCAGGAAAGCGCTGGAGAATCCTCAGAGATGATAAGGCAGCGGGTCAATGCAGCTAGGCTCGTACAGCAGGAGCGCTTCAAGCGTCATAAGATTTATTGTAATGCGCAAATGCCACCCAGGTTGCTCAAGCGCTTCTGCCGGCTAGGGGATGATTCCCACCGTCTGCTGGAGACCGCCATTGATCGGCTCGGCTTGAGCGCCCGGGCTCACAACCGTATTCTCAAGATAGGCCGGACCATAGCGGATCTTGAAGGACTGGAGCAGATCAGTGCAGCGCACATTGCCGAGGCCATCCAGTACCGCAGCCTGGATCGGAGTCTAGCCTGAGATATTCTGCCAGTGTCTGTGACCCTTATGTGACTTACCTTATGACAGCAGGGTGATCCTTAATAAAAGGTGCATATTTGGCCTTGGTTCTTGATTGGCCCACATAAGGGCAACCTCTACATCGTTAATTCTGGCGATTATGCTACCCGTAAGATAGCTGGCCCTTTCGAGGGGGAAAAGGCTTGCAATCTATACGCCAATGGCGGATAATAATCAATGCTTATTATTGAGACACCCATTTTTGCCAAGGCCATTCAGACCCTGTTGTCTGATAATGATTACCGGCAATTGCAGAGCACGCTTGTCATCCGCCCAGATTTGGGAGACCTGATTCCCAATAGCGGTGGACTGCGCAAACTGCGCTGGAGAATGCCGGGACATGGAAAACGGGGAGGAGCCAGAATTATATACTACTGGGCAGTGTCTCGTGAAGAGATCTGGATGCTGTTGGCGTATGCCAAGGCACGGAAAGAAGACCTAACTCCGCAACAACTCAAGCTGTTGCGGCGTATCGTGGAGACGTGGAACAATGGATGATGACCTCTTTGCGCAGCTTTATGAAAGCGTCAAACAGATGGACGAGATTAGCAAAGGCAAGCGTGAGCCATCAAGATCCTACGAATTTGATGATACTGATGTAAAGGCTATCCGTGAGAAAACGGGGCTTTCCCAGTCACAGTTTGCTTTGCTCATCGGTGTGAAACTGAAAACGCTCCAAAACTGGGAGCAAGGCCGACGCCGGCCTGTTGGTCCGGCAAGGGCTTTGTTGAAAATTTTACAAACAGATCCCGAAGGGGCAATAAAGGCGTTGCATAGTTGATCAACTCATTTTATAGGTAAAAAATGTTTTACGCTCCCTGATTGTTTTTGAGGGGAAGAACTAAAAGGTCCTCTCTTCTAGGAATTCCCTGG
>CAYFXH010000014.1:40698-50090 GCA_964346905.1 uncultured Desulfobacteraceae bacterium
AATGTTTTACGCGCCCCGGTTGTTTTTGCACGGAAGAGTAAAAAAAGACTTGACATAAAACGAACGTTCGTGCTATAAATCTAGCCATGAAAAAGGGAAAAGAGACAAAGATGGCCATACTGGAGGCGGGGCTCGATATGGCAAGCCAATATGGCTTAGAAGGTGTGAGCATTGGCTCTCTCGCCAACGCCATCAACATGTCCAAGAGTGGCTTATTCGCTCACTTTCAATCTAAAGAGAACCTTCAGGTGGAAATACTGGATTACGCCGCCCGCCTATTTGCAGATGGCGTAATTGTCCCGGCCCTGCTAACAGAGCCGGGTGTTGCCAGAATCAAAGCATTGGTAAACAATTGGATCAACTGGTCCGCGGAATTGACTGGTGGCTGTATTTTTGTGTCCGCCAGCGCAGACTACAGCGAGCGACCCGGAAAAGTGAGGGAATGTCTCTTGGCTCAACAAAATGATTGGATTGATTGTCTTAGCCGTATTGCTCAATCGGCTATAAAGGTTGGCGACTTTAGGAGCGATATTGATTGCGAGCAGTTTGCCTTCGAGCTTTATTCTCTTTTGCTCGGATTTCATCTTTATGACAGACTACTTGACGACTCTGAAACCAAGAAACGCCAGGAAATAGCTTTAGAGCGACTTATAGCTAATTATCAATAAACCCGCAATTGGCGTTTAAGTCCTATTGGGAAAGCTTGCGCTATCTAGTCATCATGGGGCATTTACTCTCAGGAGGGAAAATGATGTCAACTAAAAGCTTAACTAAAAAATGTCATAGCACGAACGTTCGTGTTAATGAAGCCTGGCGAAAAGTTGTGCATACTTCTTTGAACTTGCTATGGAACTATACGCCCAGGCTTTCTAGAACCATTATCAAAAGGGTATTTTTCACGCCCTCTACCTACAAGGTCACTGCTGCAGAAAAACACTATCTTGATAATGGCAGGAGCTTTGAAATATCGGTGCACCATAAAGCAGTGAAGTGTTGGCAATGGGGCAGCGGCCCCAGCATTCTCTTGGCTCATGGTTGGAATGGGAGGGGGATCCAACTACATCATTTTATCGAACCACTAATCCGCAGGGGATATTCGGTAATTACCTATGACGCTCCCGGCCACGGTGAATCTCAGGGAAAAACATCCAGTTACTTTGAGTTTACCGACACCATAAGAACGCTTTTGACGTCCTCCAATGGTCATGAGATCCGGGGTGCTATTGCCTACTCCCTGGGAGCCGCCGCCACGGTCAACAGCATTGCCAAAGAAAACCAGCCATTGCAAGTTGTCCTCATCGCCCCGGCGCTGAGACTCGCGGAAGTCTTGTATAGTTACTTTGATCATATTGGCGTACCCAAACCCATATATCAAAACCTGATAACAGAGTATGAAAACCAGTTTGGCTACAGCATGCAACGAGACAACCCCAGCCATCTATTAAGGGAAATAGAATCAAGGATTATCATTGTTCATGACAAAAATGATCCCACCATTCCATATCTTGACTCGAAAGAGCTCGCAGATGAATTTCGAAATATTGAATTACTTACAACCGAGCGGTTGGGTCACAAGCGAATCCTAGCTGACAGCACCGTGGTACATCGCATCATCGATTACTTCGGCAAACATCAAAGATAGATGGAGGATAAAGAAATGAGGAGCAACCAAAGCATCTTGGCAGAATACAGGAGAGCTGACTTGGAGAAACGTCTGAATCTCTTCCTAGAATGTCCGTCGCTGAGACTCAGTTTTCAAGAGATAGAAGCAGGCGAAATGGCCGGGGGCCTCCGGCCTAAAAGGGGCCTCTGCGCCGGCGGGAGAGCCGCTCCCGTAGTAAAGCAGAGAAGAAGGCCGGCGGGTTAGAAGAGGTTGCACTACGTAGCCCTCGGAACAACTTGCACTTTGAGCATTACGTGGCCGTAGCCCATACAATCAACACCTGCATCTGGACAACGCACGTATCTCATGAAGTGAAAATCGTTTGGGTCAAGCCCTTCGCTTAATCTCTCGTTTATTAGAGCAACAGGTATAGGCAACTGTGAAACGAGGTAGACACAGATTTTTTTGGGGCAGAGTTTGGCAATAAGATTGCCGTCGACATCCATAATGAATTTCTGCCCTTTTTCATGTCCCGAATTGCAGTGTTTGGCCTCCACCACCTCTGCTTCAATGGAGTAGAGAGGGGCCGCCGCAGCAAGTCGCTTCACCTGTCTGATTCGGTGCCCTCCTTCCTGAAAGGCTTCCATTTCCGCCTCTGTGTATCCGACCCGGTCTGCAAACCTCTTTATCACGTCCTCGTTCATAGAATTTCTCCCAAATGAAAATAGCTAAGAATAGATCTTGATCTCCTCCAGGTTCTTCCAAGTGTTTTCAGAGTACCAGATGTCAGCCATCTCGAGGAATGACCCTTTGTCTCGTCTCGTCATCTCCTCAACCACGGGATTCCGCAAAAGACGCTTAATGCTTGTAAACGCCGAACTAGCTTTTTTGGCGAATTGCTGCGCTACCTCCCTGGAATCTTTTACCAACGTATTCTCAGAGGATATCTGATCAACCAAACCCAATGAACTCGCTTCCTCTGCTGAATACATGGCACCGCCGTATAGAATCGACTGGGCATTCCTTTGTCCCACCCAAAACTTGAGCATTTCGACACTTCCAGCGAATACCGATGAGCCAAAGGTTATTTCATTCAAAGAGATTTTCGCTTTTCCGGAAACCATCAGCCGATAGTCACAGGCAATGGCCAGCATACAGCCTCCGGCGATGGTGTGACCATTGAGCGCTGCCACAATCGGCTTTGGAAACTGAAACATATACGAGTAGAGGTTGGTGAATTTTTCCAAGTATCTAATGAAGTCATCCTTGGGATAGCTAAGGAATTCGGGGACATCGAATCCGAAAGAAAAAAACTTCCCCTGTCCGGTCAGGATAATCGATTGTACCTCATCTTCGTTCTCCAGTTTTTCAAAAGAGTCGGTGATTTCTTCTACCATGGGCTCATTTAAGGCGTTCACTTTTCCCCTACGTAAGGTAATGGTCACCATCTCGGCACGCTTTGAGACATCTACAAAACTCAAGATAACCTCCTTTCCCTTTGAGCAAACCAAGCAACTCCTCATCTCTTTGCTGAACTACAATGGAAACCTCCCGTCCTGTGCTAACCAGAATGGAGGTAGCTGCAAGGATGGCTGAGTTGGCAAGTATTAGTGAACAAGAGTCCCGCATCAATCATTCATCAGACGACATGATTCTCTGCATTCTGATCCATCGCATTGCGACGCAGCAGACAACCAATGACAATCAATACCGACGGCAGCCAAATCCATACCAGCTCACTTTTCATGACCATCACACCCCAAGTACTTAAAAAGGCATCGATACCAATGGGAGAGACCAGAATTGGTCTCCAGGGGAAAAAGTATCTGGTGGCAATGAAAGGGGATAATAAGGCAATACCCAATCCCCCATTGGTAAGGGCGTCGAGGATGCCATGACTTGCAGATAACAGGGAAAAGTAGACCAGATAGAACCACCACCGTTTGGAAAATGTTTTTGCAGAGCGAAAGAACACGGAGACAAGAAATATACTCAATACCAGGCCAAAGAACGGAGAATGAAAAAATCCCCTGTGACCAAAAAAATGACCGTAGGGAATACCAAAGGAAAATGCGATTACGTCAGCGTCGGGTATAACCGAGCAGAAAATTGAAAAGAACCAAAAACGCTTGGGAACGTCTTTCGGTGCAAAAGCTTTTCCAGCTGCCACTGCAACCACAGAATGGGTGATAACTGTCGGCAACGTTTTCCTCTCACCTTTACCTGGAAAAAACTAAATTTCTTACCATCCCAGGGAGTTCAAACAAGATTCAATTCCATATAGATTGCTCCCTCTATGGGGTTGTATCGATAGGGTTCTATCTCCCTGAATCCAAGGGAACCATACAAACCTCTTGCGGTGTCCATTGAGGGAAGCGTGTCCAAACGCATGCGCTGGTAGCCGGTACTCCGAGCTCTCTCAATGATAGCTTCACATAGGGCTCTGCCGATACCCAAACCTCTGAATTGAGGTCTTGTATACAGTCTTTTCATCTCGCAGATGGTGGGACTGAACTTTCTTAAGGCTACACATCCCGCCACTCGTCCTTCCCAATAGGCAATAAAAATACTTCCTTCGGGAGGAGCATAGTCGCCGGGAAGGTTCGCCAACTCCGTGTCAAAATCTTGAAAATCCAGACTAATATCTAGAGAAGAAGCATATTCCTCGAACAGTTCCTGAACCTTTTGAAGATTTTCTTCCGCTCCTACCTCAACGATCCGAACCACACTCTGTCTCCCTTTAATGCTAAAAAAGGGCTCGCTATTGTTGTTCGGCCTCAAAAAAAAGAAGCAGACTTTTGAGGAACTGCTATGGGTGGGTTGGCCAGGGCAATCTTACCATTTGCACCAGTATTGCAAACGTTGCAGACTAGTCGTCGTCTTTCTTTGGAGGTTTGAGCCTGAGTCCAAAGACTAATACCAAGACGATGGCAATAATAAAGAAAGGCGCCACACTTCTCAATTCTTCCGGGCTGGCATATGCCATGAGGTATCTCCAAAATCGGGGAATCCTCGGGTCTATCCGCACTGCTGCTCTGGTATCCTCGAGGGCTAGTTGCATACGACCGAACTTTCGGTACACCTTTGCCCGAGTTCTATAAGCGTCGGCCTTACTTCGCAAATCCCCTCTCAGCTTGATGGCCTTAGTGGAGTCTCGTATGGCTTCATCGTAGTTGCCGGTTAACCGATAAGACTCAGCTCGGTTTGCGTAAGCGCTGGTGAGTGCAGGTTCCATCTCGATGGCACGAGCAAAGTTGTAAATCGCCGGCTGATACATCCCGCTTTTCAGATAGCCCATTCCAAGCATCCGGTAGGCTTCAGCGTTGGCGGGCGCAAGATTAAGATATGTCTCGTAATCCTCAATCACCTTGTCATATTTCCTCTGAAAATAGTGGAGTAAGCCGCGCTTTTCATACGCAGCCACCAACCTGGGATTCAACTCCAGAGCTTTGGTGTAGTACTCGATTTTTTTTCGGGTTATGGAGCTCTTGAGGCCGAGATTGAAATAATGTATGGCATCTTCACCATGAACAGGCGGAGCGGCCAGCCAGAGAACTACTGAAAGGCAGATTACTAGTGTTTTCATATTGTTATCTCTTTGTCATGAGGCAAGTGACGGAGACGTACCGCTAAGAGTATATATAAGGCATTTTGCGGTCAAAGGAAACCGTATTCCGCTCGTAGGAGGGAAGGTAGCTGTGCTCGGGACTTGGAAAGATGGGGTTACCCGGTTTGGTGACCTCTCAGCGAAGCGAATGAGATTTCATGATGAAATGTCCTCTAGCTTTACCTTGGCAAAGTACTCGTCATACATCCTGCAGAAGTTTATAACGCCTATATATTTAGCTCCGCAGGATAACTACATATCCCCTCTTCTCTCAAGAGACTGTGTCGCAATTTCGTCATTCCGGCCAAGTCCCGCAAAGCGGGACGCGAGCCGGAATCCAGACGACGTCCCCGCGAAGGCGGGGAACCAGAAAGCAAAACCTTTCATTATAGATTTCTGGATTCCGGACATCCGCCTCCGGCGAATTCCGGAATGACGGGTTCATGCAATCACGTCATTCCCGCGCAGCTTGTCCCCGACTCAGATCGGGGAGCGGGAATCCAGGCATCATCTAGTAATGTGTATTTGTGGATTCCCCTTCGATTTGGCTCAGGGTGGTGAGTCCTTAGACTGTGCTCAGGACCGTGAGCGTGTCGAAGCATGGATCTCGCCCCGCGAAGCGGTCCTCGTCCGGAATGACGAGTTCGACGAATTGTGACAAAGTTTCCGAGGGGAGAGGGGATTTTTGCGGAGTTAAGTGCATAGGCGTTAAGTTTATTTGCTCCCGTTTTGATTATCCAGCGCATGAGTTTAGGGATTGCCCGCTACGGGACAGACCATATTCATCTTCCAGGTTCAGAGTAGTTGTCTCATTACCGAAATACTTCCTCACAATCTGGGTCGCCACTTTTTTTGCGTTCCCATTGATGTCGGCCTCCGGCATCTCGTCCACCCCAAACAGGTTACCGTCGAAATCGAACAGTTTATCAGTGAACACGACTTCGGCCTTGAGCTCCGGAAAAATCCCCTTAAAGATGCGGGTTCCACATGCCATACCACACCCATCCAGCACCAACACTCGATCTGCCCTCTCAACCAGATCTTTCATGCCACCGGCCACTGTCAATAAGCCACCGTGGCATATGCGTACGGTCCTCTCAGGCGCCAAGCGGTGCGCAATCAGATTCGCTGCACGCCGAGCGGTCTCACCCTTTAGGCAAACCCCTTCACAACTGATCAGGGCGTCCTTGGGTGGTGTCGTAGAGTGTTTCTGAGCATACAGCACGCCTGCCGGACAGGCCAAGTTTGTCAACTTGATCTGAATTGTCTCTGGCATTTTTCGCTCCTTTGTTAGCTGCGACTTCGTCTGAGTCGTCCTCCTATTGGTTGGCTGTTTGTGTTTCTTTCGCTTCCTCAGGAGTCTCTTCATTTTCCTGCGCGGGCCTGCAGCACATTTTCATCATCTGCGCCATCATCTCAGCGCAGTCGAAGCCAAAATCTTCTCCTTTTTGGGCCATCATCTTCTGCATCATCTCGGCAAAAGGCATACCCTCGAAGCATTTGCGGAATTCTTCCTTGGTGGTTTTTTGTTGATCACTCATTTTGATTTCTCCTCTTTTCCTCTCAGTCTGGGGTTTTGGGGTCACGTCCACAATGAGCGCTTTTGTTTTGTCCATAAAGACGTAATCCGGACAACAAAGGTTACAACCCGGCAGCGTCTGAGGGATTCAAAAAGGGAACGGCCCCGGATAGGGGCCATTCCTTAGCTTCAGCCACTCGTGGTTCTCGAGGTAATTCGCCAAATCCTTGTTGTTCTGATCAGGTAACGGTGGACAAACCTCAGGCAGTTTGGCCTATATCTTTTCTTTTCTCTTCGTATTCCTCTTTGTTGATCTCGCCGAGGGCGTATCGTTTATCCAGGATGTCCCGCGCCGAGTCGGAAGAGTCGATGGCATAGGTTTCGTTGCCGCTGCGGGAGGTGGGCCAGCCCATCATGCAGCCCATACGTCTCCGCATCATGAATACACACAGAACTATCATGGCAACTGGAAATAGCCACCACCACTCAAAGCCGGCCCAGAAAGTTTCATATCCAGCCATCGGTATTTCCTCCTACACATCCACTGAGGTGACGCCTCCTTGCGCCACTTCAGTCTTCTTCTATGGGATCACAAACCAGCACGCTTCTCTCGTCCACCTCAAAAGAGCAATGCTCCTCTAGAATGGCCTTGAATTTTTTTCGGGCCCGATGGACCTTTACTTTAACGTTTGAGACGCTAATGCCCAGTATTTCAGCCATTTCTTTCTGGCTGAACGCCATGACGTCGGCCAGTATGAGCACAGTGCGAGAGTCTGGCGGTAAGAGATCCATTTTGTCCTGGACACATTGTCCCATCTGGTACTGCTCCAGTTCTTTTTGAACGAGAGACTCTTTAAACGTTTCAATCTTTTGCTGAATTGTACGTTGGTTTAGGGAAGATCTCTTGGATTGCCGAAAATGGTCATGGCAGAGATTGTATGCTATGCGAAATATCCAGGAAGACATCTTGGCAGGATCCTTCAGACCGTCAAGATTCTTCTGAATCCTTATAAACGTCTCCTGGATCAGGTCATCTGCCACCCATTCATCCTTGACATAGGCCAGGATAAATTTTCTCACCGGACCATAGTACTGATCATAGATCTTCCAATAATCCATGTGCACTCCGTTGGGTTGGTCAGCAGCGGGAGCTCTCGGCCTGCCTGCTGCAGGCCAGATCATATGCTTGTTCCAGCCCCATTATATCATTAATGCTGTTTTTCAGGGCCATATGGGCTCCTTGCTTGATCTTGGTGGCAAGGTCCACGGCCTGTTGAATATCCTTTTGGGTTACACCAGCGACCCCTGCTTCACCATAAAGATACTCAAAGCAGGGAATACAGTTCGCAGCCGTGGCTGCACCCAGAGCAATTAAAAGTTTTGTCCTTTCCTCCATGTGTCATATCCTCCTAGCTTTTTGTTGTCCCCGGAAAACCACGGACCCAACGCAGAGTCAGGGATCACCGGCCTATCCTGAGAGCACCGCCGATGGAGTGTTGGAGTTTTGGAGGGCTGGAAAAAGGTGCCAAGAAAGTGAGTTTTTTAGTTGTTCCATTACTCCACCGCTCCATTACTCCAGAACCCCCTGAAATAGCAAGGACCGTGACCTGTGTCCGTGGCTAAACTGTAGCCACGCTCTCTAGAGATGAACCTCACTTTGTCTATATGACGGAAAGGACACTCGAAAGGTTACAGGGTCTGGGCTATCAATAAGTGCGAACATAGATGCTACGGTGACCATTGTCCAACCTACATTCTCGGTGGACAAACTAATCTATGCTTCACTTTGTCGGCTTGGGTCTTGGCTCAATGCTACAGCGTCAAGGAACTGTGCCCGAACCCTGCCAGCAGAAACTGCCATCACCACAGACTGCACCGCACCTATTTCCTCAGCCGTTAATCCTTCTTCCTTGGCCACGCCAAAGTAACTCTCCATTCACGGGTAGCAGGCGAAAGCCATGGCCGCAGCCAGGTGAATCATGAGGGTTGTTTTTGGATCCAGAATTTCATTGAAACGCGCTGATGTGTAAAAATCGGTGTAGGTCTTTTTTTGGTTTTTCGGGAGCACCTTCCACTTGTGAATTCAAATCTTAAGTGCAACACCACTTGGTGGTAATGGAATGAATTAACTGCGGTATTCTCAGTGATCCTTGAACCCCCATGTAAAAAGGAGAACGTATGATTTGAATGCACGCCTTTTATTTTCACTGGTTAATGTGCCATTCCTGGTCTCATCTTACCCGGCATCACTGTTGAAAATCTAGCCACATAACTGCCCCAGTGGCGAAATAAGATAGCGACATTCTTATTAAAAAAGTACCTTCCTTCCCTGAACACTTTTTTATATAGGACAACGCGGAGACCTTTGAAATAGCATCACTGGGCTTGATTTCATAACCCTAATGAAGCGACACCATGACAAGCATCTAATTTGTTGACTAGCAGTAGGCAGCAGCAGATCACCATCTAAGCAGCCCTTCCTAAGTCCGATCCTAGCACAACATATTGAACTGTTTTGAAGACAGACTTGGCCAACCTCACTTGACGTTCGGTTTCGCTCCCACCAGCAGGTTCTCCACAATATGGGTGATGCCCTTGCCTCCCTTGGAGAATGAGCGGGGACATGGCTGCTTGGCCGTCTGCCAGCTATTCTATTTCCATAA
>CAYFXH010000015.1:0-917 GCA_964346905.1 uncultured Desulfobacteraceae bacterium
CCGTATCGTGAGATTGCTAAGACAGCTTTGAGAAGTGTCGAGGGAGAGCCCAATACATTCTAGAGTGAAAACTCAAGAGTAAAAATTTGACCCCAATCACCAATCAACCCCAACACTCGCGCTCCTTCCTTTTGAGCCGCCAAAACCAATTCGAGATGGTGTTTTATGTTGACCGAATCGCTGGCTCGGTTGTATTCTGATTTTAGATGATGCCCTTTTTAAACTCCTTACCAACTAACTTTTTGAGGAATATTACATGAACCTTAAAATGTGCCAGCCAAAACTCCCGCTAGAATCTTAGCTGTTCTATTGGGAGTTTCTGATGCCGTTATCATGTTGCGTAACTTTTTGGATAGTCTACAGATTTTTGGGACTCCACGACCTTCTTCTCCGTCCGGCAATTTTTTTGACTCTAGGGCTTAAGATGTCTAAAGGTTAACTCTTCCTCCGGTTCTCTTCTTTCTAGCAATACCACCGCATCGCTTAGCTTTGGCCATATCCAAGATCGCCACATTTCGTATTCAGGTCAGCGCTGCTTAGCAAAATATCATCCAATCGCATTCATTCAATGATTTCTTCTGCTTCTGAATCCTCTATTGACCTTGCATTCCACTGGCAAAATCTGGACATGTTTTGCTCGCCAGTTGATTTTTCAGAGAAGCTTAAGTGGACAAAATCCAAAAATAGATTAACTCGAGAACATGTAGTAATGCGACGGAAGTTGTTAATCATAGTAATATTTGGACTCATCTGTCTTCTGACAGAGCTTATGTTCTCTAAGGCGTTGTGTGCTGGGCAATATGTGGCCGTTTTTGAGATTGATGGCCCTATAAACCGCATCAGCGCACGGTACCTTGCCAGGTGCATCGACGAGGCCGAGGTAAATGATGCACGACTGGCAGTTCTCAAACTCTACA
>CAYFXH010000015.1:960-1970 GCA_964346905.1 uncultured Desulfobacteraceae bacterium
CCTCCCGGTGCCCATGCCGCTTCGGCGGGGACCTTCATCACTGCAGCTGCGAACTTCGCTGTGATGGCGCCAGGCACAAACATAGGGGCAGCATCACCTGTCACGAGTAAGGGAGAAGACCTTCCGGAGACGATGGAGAAGAAGGTGCAAGAGGATATCAAGGCCTTTATAAGGGGGATAGCTGCTAAGAGGGGGAGGAATGCCCAGGCGCTTGAAGAGACTGTGACCATAGCCCGGTCCTATTCAGCTGAAGAGGCAGTAGAGAAGGGCGTGGTGGATTTCATAGCGAGAGACCTCTCAGACCTATTGTATCAGCTCCATGATAAAAGAACTGAAACCGCAGCCGGGGCCGTTACATTACACACCCGAGAAGCTAGCATTGTAGAAATCAAAATGACTCTACTAGAAAGATTTCTTCAAGTACTGGCCAAGCCTAACGTTGCTTTCATACTTCTGACTATCGGACAATATGGCATATTCGCAGAACTCATTGTGCCTGGATTTATAGGTCCTGGAGTGGTTGGAGTTATCTGTCTTGTTCTGGCCTTCGTCGGTCTGGGCAACCTGCCTGTTAACTTGGTAGCGGTTGGTCTGCTTCTGTTCTCTATGTTCCTATTCTTCATGGAGCTACAACAGCCGGGTATAGGGATATTCGGCATCGGTGGCCTGATCAGCTTTGTTTTGGGGGCTTTTTTTCTCTTTGGTGACTTCGGGACACCACATATCCTTAAACCGGTTTTCCGTGTGAGTATATGGCTCATTGCAATAATCGCAGGCATTCTGTGTGCCTTCTTGCTATCGCTTATCTTCTTCATAAGGTCTGTCGCAGGGACACGGGCACAAATCGGAGTTCCTCGCTCAATGCGTGCGCTGGTAGGGCAGTCAGGAATAGTGGTCTCTGCATTATCGCCCTCAGGGACCATCAAGATTGGTGATCAGTCGTGGACTGCCACCACAACCAGCGATGATCCAGAGAGGCAGTACTCTCCACTGGTTTTGGCGCAGACCGC
>CAYFXH010000015.1:1980-3510 GCA_964346905.1 uncultured Desulfobacteraceae bacterium
GAGGAAGTGACTGTGATTGGTGTATACGGGCGAGTTCTGAAAGTTTCAAAGGTTAGTGAAGAAAGTTGACGGAAAGGGAACACTATCGTTGGAGAACTAGACCCGCAATACTAGCGGAAAAATGTCTTTCTTAAAAGTAGTCAAGAAAATGACTTGGGGAGGTGCAAAATGAAAGTAGGATTTGTTAAAGCCGGGCCGAACGAGGCACTGATAGTGTCAGGTCCGAGGAAAGTCCCGAGAGTCGTGGTGGGAGGTTTGACGTTCGTCTGGCCTATCATCGAAAGACTGGACCGCCTTTCACTTGAAGTAATGACTCTGCCGGTTGAGAGCACCCACGTTTACACCAAAGAGGGCGTCGCCGTCTCAACCGATGGAGTAGCTCAGGTCAAGGTCGCCACTGGCGCCGAGGCCATCTTGACCGCGGCGCAGCAGTTTCTGCGGAAGACGCGCGATGAAATGGCGAAGGTTGCCCTTCAGACCATGGAGGGGCACCAGCGAGCCATGCTGGGCACACTGACCGTAGAGGAAATTTACAAAGACCGAGACGCCTTTGCCAGCCTAGTGAGAGAAGTAGCCTCCACTGATATGGCGAACATGGGCCTGGAGATCGTGAGTTTTACCATCAGAGACATCAAGGATGACCAGGGCTATTTGGATGCTTTAGGAGTGAAGCGGACTGCAGAGGTCAAGCGCGATGCCGCCATCGGGCAAGCCGAATCCGAGAGGGATGCTAAGATCAAGTCTGCTGAGGCGGACAAAGAAGGCCAGGCGGCAAGGTATAAGGCAGATACCTCCATTGCTGAGTCTGAGCGGGATTTCGCAGCTCAGAAAGCGGATTATGACAGAGAGGTAAATACTCGTAAGGCTCAGGCAGAGCTTGCTTATAAGCTCCAGGAGACTGTAACCAAACAGCAGATACGTGAAGAGGAGATTCAAATTGAAGTCGTCGAGCGCCGAAAGCGAATCGAACTGCAAGAGCAAGAAATCCTTCGCAAGGAAGCGGAGCTTGAAGCGGCGGTAAGGAAACCAGCGGAGGCAGAGAGATATCGCGTGGAGACAGTTGCCAAAGGTGAAGCGGAAGCGCAGAAGTATCGTCTCGAAACCATTGCAAAAGGTGAAAAGGCGCGAATTCTTGCCGAAGCCGAAGCAGAGGCCGAGGCCATCAGAATGCGCGGAACAGCGGAAGCGGAGGCCATGAGGCTAAAGGCCGAAGCTTGGAAAGAATATGGACAGGCCGCCTTAATCCAGCAGCTGCTTGAGTCCATGCCGGCAATAGCAGGCGCTGTGGCCCAGCCGCTTTCTCAGACTGAGCGCATTGTAGTGATCAGTGGGGGAGCAGGCGATGGTAAAGGCGCAGGAGCCAGCAAAGTGACTCATGACATCACCGAAATTATTTCCCAGCTCCCCGCTGTGGTAGAGGCCATAACTGGTATTGACATCCTAGGGACGTTGAAAAACCTACCGGGTGTCAAAATCAAAGAGGTGAGCAGCGAACGAGAGGCCTTGAAATCGGAACCCTCTGAAGCAGAT
>CAYFXH010000015.1:3520-28755 GCA_964346905.1 uncultured Desulfobacteraceae bacterium
ACCTAATATATTTAGTTTGGCAATGGCGCCAGCTCACGAGCCGGATTTCTCCCCTGGGTGCGATTCTGGCGCATAATAGGGACGAGAAAGGGACCGTTGCGGGTTGTCGGTTGCAGTCTGGACGGCGAAAGGTGAAATGGCAGTGAAGGGGTCAAATCGTTACTCTTGACATTTCGGCCTGAATACCCCGTATCGTGACATTGCTAAGACAGATTTGAGAAGTGTCGAGGGTGAGTCCAATACATTCTAGAGTGAAAACTCAAGAGTAAAAATTTGACGCCAATCATGATCAATATCTACCCTTCTCGCCTGCGCTAAAGAATACCCACATGTGCTCAGAACGGTTGTATTTCCCATTGACATGATCCCTAGATTCAGTATACCGTTGTTGCAGCTGATCTCATCCTCAATCTCGACGCATTGACTCCATCTCAATTGCCAACCAAGGGGATTCCAAGGAACAGACGACCTTTCAACCGGGCTAACTCATCTCCTTGATCTGCAGTGACATCTGATCTCTCTGGTGTGCCACCAAAGTTGGGTTAAATAACCTAACTTACTGGGGGCAATCCCCCAGAAGATTGCCCTTTTTGGGGAGCCGGAAATTTGCCCAGAAAGAATAATTTTATTGTTTTCAATTCATTAGGATTTCCAACAAGCCTGATTGATCAATTGGCACCTAACTTGAACATGCCGAGACCTGCCCAGCTAAATTCTGTGTCAGAAAGGCATCATGAAAATGTATAGAAAGCTATTGCTGCAAAGTCTTATTGTCCTTACGCTCTGTTTTTTTACAGTCAGCACCGGATCGTCAACATCAGAACTTATGCTCACCTTAAGAAGATGGAGTTTCCAGGTTCAGCCAGGAAATTACTTGGTTCGGTTTACCATTAAACTCTCCAACGATTATGAACGGCCAATTGAACGTATCGATGCATTCTTATCCTTCGAAGATGAACTCACGAATAGCCTAGGAAAGGTCTACATACATCCGTACTTCAAGATTCCGCCGGGAAAGTCTCGGCAAAACAGTTGGACCTACATTATGAACCCCTTTTCGCCCATGTTACAAAAGGAGCCAGCTGAGATCCGGGCAGAATTGGTCGTTCGGGAAATAACCTTCTCGACCGGAGAAAGAATGGCGTTTACAATTGGGGGTGAGGTCATTTACTAAAACGTGTGGATTCTGTCGATGGAATAAGCCCACAAAACTAATTGAAAAGAAAGGAGTCGGACCATGACAAAACTTACGCAGATCGAAGGCATAGGAGCAGTTTATGCCCAGAAGCTGCAAGAGGCCGGTATCGGAACACTGGACCATTTGTTGGAGAAGGGTGGTTCCCCCCAGGGACGCAAAGAGATAGCCGAAAAAGCGGGTGTCAGTGAGAAACACGTACTCCGCTGGGCCAATATGGCAGATCTCTTCCGGATAAAGGGTATCGGCGAAGAGTACGCTGATTTACTTGAGGCTGCAGGGGTGGATACCGTTCCTGAACTGGCACAGCGAAATCCTGAAAACCTTCAGACCAAGCTTGCAGAGGTCAATGAAGAGAAGAAGCTGGTTCGCAGAGTGCCAACCGAACCGGAAGTCAGCGGTTGGGTCGAGCAGGCCAAGAAACTGCCTCGTGCTCTGACTTACTAAGACAGGATCAAGCGAAAGGTGACCACAGTCGGTCACCTTTCTTTGTCTCATCGGTGCCAGAGCATATCCTTTCTGAAGCTTGGCGGCCGTAGACTGGGGCAAAAGAAAGAGGAGTAAAATATGTCACTTATTGACCTTTTGACCAGTAATCTGGGTGTGAAGGAAGATCAAGCAGCGGGAGGCGCTGGACTGCTCTTTAAGTTGGCAAAAGAAAATCTTGGTGACACAGATTTTTCCCAGATATCCCAGCATGTGCCAGGCGTAAACGACTTGATCAAATCTGCGCCGGAGAGTAGTGGCGTTGCGGGTGCATTGGGAGGCTTGGCATCTGCATTTGGCGGCGGTGGGTCGCAATTGGGAAATCTCGCAGGCCTCGCCAGTGGATTTTCTCAATTGGGATTGGATACTGGAATGATCGGTAAATTCATCCCGGTTATCCTATCGTTCGTTGAAAGTAAGGGTGGGGGGGCAGTGAAAGGCCTTTTAGAACAGGCCTTGAAATGATCCTGCCGTGCACATGCTCGCACGGGGACCTCTCTCACTCTTTTGCACTCTAGCGAAGCGGATGGATTTGTTTTGGCCTGCCCTGAATCTTTCTTAACCGGGGCTCGACCAATAAGCAAGATTTGTAAGGCTACGAATCTGCCTGCTTTTTGAGAATGAGACCGTGGAGGTCTGTTGGTATTTTAGGCCTGCACAATCGCAAACCGATACTACGAAGAAGGAGACGAAAATGGGTGTATTTGATTTCTTGAAAAACGCCGGAGCCGACCTCTTTGGCTTGGGCAAGAACGAAGCTGAGGAGATAGAAAATTTGTTGAAGACTGATCTCGGTGATAGCATCACCGATTTAAAGGTTAGTTATGAAGATGGAGTGGCCACATTGGAGGGTAACTGCGACTCCCATGCCACAAAAGAAAAAGCGGTATTATTAGCCGGAAACATCAAGGATGTGGAGAAAGTCAATGATGAGAAACTCGTTGCACCCGAACCAGTAGAAGAAACAGAGTTTTATACGGTGAAATCGGGTGATTCTCTTTCAAAAATTGCAAAAAGCTACTACGGGGATGCCATGAAGTATCCCGTTATTTTCGAAGCGAATCGAGAAGTGATAAAGGATCCAAATCTCATCTACCCAGGCCAATCGCTTCGGATACCAAGACTGAAGGGATAATAGAGCAGAGTCAAGAGCTGCAGTTTGCTCTACTGTACCACTTGAGTTTGATATCTGTTTCCTTGGCATTCACATGGTAATTGTTTCCCCCGGTTGGGGAACGGTTACCGCATACCCCTGGTTGCGAAGGTGGTTCGCGAAGTGAAGCGACTGATCTTCTTCTCCGTGAACCACCGCAATTTTTTTAATCCGCAAATTGGACTGGGTGATGAATCGCAGAAGCTCATTCTTATCGGCATGGGCGCTGAACCCGCCCATCCTGACCACACGGGCCTTCAGGGGATATTCCTTGTTAAAAATTTTCACCACAGGAGGATTCTCTGTCCTACCTGATGTTTCGTAGGCGAGACCCTGGTCAAGAATGCGGCGGCCGAGGGTGTGGGCTGCCATGTAACCCACAATGAGGATGGTATTTTTCGGGTTGTGGATCTTGAACCGCAAGTGATGGAGAATGCGACCGGCCTCACACATCCCTGAAGCTGAAATTACTATATGCGGGCTTTTATCCCGGTTGAGGGCCATGGACTCTTCCACCGACCTGACAAAATTGATTTGGCCAAAACTGAAGGGACTTTTGCTCTTGGTAAGAAATGCTTCATGGGTTTCCTGATCATACACTTCAGGATGTTCACCGTACACCCGAGTTAGTTTGACCGCCAGAGGGCTGTCCACGTAAATAGGCAGCCGGGGAACTTCATCTTCAGCGTAGAGTTCATGCAGGTAATATATCAATTCCTGGGCGCGGCCGAACGCAAACGAGGGAATTATCACGGTCCCACCCCTAGCAACGGTGTCATTGATTACCTCTTTCAATCGGGGTTTCAACTCATCCACTGGCTCATGCAGCCGATCGCCGTAGGTACTTTCCATTATCAGTAAATCTATGTTGCGGTCATCGTCCACGAAATCCAAGGTTGGGTCCTTTAGGATGGGGGTGTCGAATCTGCCGATATCGCCGGAAAAACAGACCGTCTTGCGGTCACCCTTGACCCCGGCTTTGATAACGCACATGGCCGATCCGATAATGTGGCCAGCGTCATAAAACGTGCATGAAATATCTTTGCCGATGGTCACCGGTCGACGGTACGGTTGACCGCGAAAATGGGTCAGGGCCTGCTCGGCCTCGAAGGTGGTATACAAAGGCTCAACACCCTTGAGGTGGTAGGTTTCAATGAGCTCGTTAATAACCTCCTCATCAAGTTTATGACGGCCCTTCTTCATCATCTTTTGCATCTTTTTTATTTCATTATCGGACAGCTTTTTGCCGATGGAAGATTTCTTTAACTGGGAAAATAATGACCGCACGGTTTTATAATTGAGGTAAGCCGCGTCAGATTCCTGAATCCGCGCAGAGTCTTTCAACAGGTAGTCACAGGCGTCGGCGGTCGCCCGGGTGCAATAGATACGCCCGTGAAAATTGTTTTTTGCTAGCAAGGGGATGCGTCCTGAATGGTCGATGTGGGCATGGGATAGCACCAGATTGGTGATGCTTCCGCCCGCAAATGGCAATACCCTGTTCTTTTCCGCGCTCTCTTTGCGACGTCCTTGGAACATACCACAGTCTAGGAGTATCCGGTCGGTGCCGTTATCAATGAGATGCAGCGAGCCGGTCACTTCCCTTGCCGCTCCGTGAAATGTTACATTCATAATCCTACTCCTAGGATAGTGGTGCTTCAAAAATAGGGGAAGGTGTGTTTGCTGTCAAGGATAGGCACATGCCGACATAATGGGCTCTTCGACCAGTGGGGGTTGCTGACTCAAAAAAATGAGGTAAGAATGCGGAATGGTAACGTGGTTAGATTAAAGCAAGCCCTTGCTGGTGGGGGCATGGTATAGTACCGTTGTATGGTAATTCTGGCTTCGGCTGGATCATTGGAGTCGGACGGGGAATTATCTGGGGAGGGGGGACCGGCTCGGAAACTCTCCGGCTGCAGGTGCAAGCGGAGTTGTCCCTTCAAGTCCCCCGGCTCAGTATGTGCGGGCTGATCTTGGTTGTCGCTCTTAACAGGAGTTGAAGGAGTTGTGGTCGTTTCCATGAGGTGCTCTGACCCCAAAAAATTGCGTGTTTTTGGCAACGGTCTTGATACAATGGTCCAGTTCACTGTGCACCGCTTGGCGACCTCAGCCTTGTTGTTCCAAAGAAGGAGTATACCAGAGAGTGGTTGAGGGATGCAGAGCTGGCCACAGGAGGTTAATCTCGGTTAATGGCACAACCTCTGATTGGGAAGGAGGGGACTGAAGATGAAGGACTTTGAAAAGCTTGGAGCATTCTACCTGGGCCGACTGTACGACCTGGAAAAAGGTCTCACCAAGGAGGATCTCCTTCTTTACGACTCCAAGGATCTAACAACTCATGGGGTTTGCGTGGGTATGACCGGCAGCGGCAAGACCGGACTGTGTATCTCGCTTCTTGAGGAAGCCGCTATTGACGGGATTCCGGCCCTGGCCATCGATCCCAAGGGTGATCTCGCTAATATGTTGCTGACTTTCCCAGAACTGCGACCCTCTGATTTTCGACCCTGGATCGATGAGAGCGAGGCTGCCCGGAAGGGATTTAGCCTTGATGAATACGCAAGCAAAACGGCTGAGAAATGGCGCAAGGGGTTAGCTAAGTGGGGCCAAGAGGGCTCCCGCATCGCTAAGTTCCAAGAATCGACAGACATTGCTATCTATACGCCGGGCAGTAACACCGGGCTTCCGCTTTCAGTACTCCGCTCTTTCGACGCACCATCAGAGGCACTCACCAGGGACGCGGACGGTTTTAGGGAGCGGGTGCTGGTTTCTGTCTCAGGGCTGCTGGCTCTCATGCTCCTCGGTGAGGCGCGTGAACCGCACGCCCACCGCGTTCTGCCGCGCGTCGTGGAGCTTGTCCTCGTACTCCTTGGCATAAAAGCCGATCCAATTCGCAGTCGAGAGCACATTCTCCTCTCCACTATCCTGCACCAGGCATGGAGCGAAGGGCGAAATCTCGACATTGAAACCTTGATACGGGAAATTCAGTCCCCTCCATTTCAAAAAGTGGGAGTTTTTGACCTGGAATCGTTCTTTCCCTCAAAGGACAGGTTCGCTCTGGCCATGAGCCTAAACAACCTACTTGCTTCACCTGGTTTCGCTGCCTGGATGGAGGGTGAACCGTTGGAAATCAGTGGTTTGCTGTACACCTCTACGGGACGGCCAAGGATCTCAATCTTTTCCATTGCCCATCTTTCTGAGGCTGAGCGGATGTTCTTCGTCACCATGCTTCTCAACGAAGTCATTGCCTGGATGCGCACTCAGCCAGGGACCAGCAGCCTGCGTGCGTTGCTATACATGGACGAAATCTTCGGCTATTTCCCACCCACTGCAGAACCCCCATCCAAGACTCCCATGCTTACGTTGTTGAAACAAGCCCGCGCCTTCGGCCTGGGTGTGGTACTGGCGACTCAGAACCCAGTTGACCTGGATTATAAGGCGCTTTCCAACGCCGGCACCTGGATTATAGGTCGTTTGCAGACCGAACGCGATAAGGAGAGAGTGCTGGATGGACTTGAGGGAGCTTCTACAACGGCAGGCCTTGCCATTGACCGACGGAAGCTGGACGAAACGCTCTCAGCCCTGGGGCAAAGAGTCTTTCTCATGCATAACGTTCACGAGGACCGGCCGGTCCTCTTCCATACTCGCTGGGCACTTTCCTATCTCAAGGGACCCATGACGCGGGCACACATACAGACGCTCATGGAATCTCGCAAAGAAGCTGTGCTCGCAAAACCAGGCCCATCTCCTGCTGAAGAGCAGGTGGCGGCTCTCCAGACGACATTAGCAACCGAACCTGCAGCCAGACAACGACCTGTGCTTCCTGCTGGAATCCAGGAGTATTTTCTCCCGGTGAAAAGTTCCCTTGCCGATGCCGAGAGGTTCATCTACCGTCCAGCACTCCTGGGAGCTAGTCGGCTGCATTTTGTAAACGCAAGAGCAAAGGTAGATCTTTGGGAAGAAACTGTCCTGCTCTCTTCTCTCTCTGGCGATGAGAGCAAAGTTTCATGGGAAGAAGCTATGGAGTTCAAAGACGGGGATGCTGCACTTGATGAGAATGGTCTCGCCCAGGTCCGATTTGCGCCGCTTCCGCCTGTAGCAGCGCGCCCTGAGAGCTATACCGCCTGGAAAAAGGAGCTGGCCAATTACCTGTATCAGAACCGGACTGTGAAGGTGTGGAAGCATGCTCCCCTGAAACAGATTTCCGAAGTCGGGGAGAGCGAAAGAGATTTCCGGGTCCGCCTTGGCCACTTGGTGCATGAAAGACGGGACCTGGCAGTCGAGAAGCTACGCAAGCGATATGCGCCCAAACTGGGCAGACTGGAGGAACGGTTGCGGAAAGCCGAAGCACGCGTAGGCAAAGAGGAATCACAGTATAGTCAGCAGAAGATGCAAACGGCCATTTCGCTGGGAGCCACTATCCTCGGGGCTTTGTTTGGTAGGAAGGTGACCAGCGGTGGTACCATAGGACGGGCCACAACGAGCATGCGAGGCGTGGGTCGGGCAGCAAGGGAAAAAGAGGATATCGCCAGGGCACAGCGGGAGGTTGAAGTCATCCAGCAAAAGGTTGAAGATCTGGAACTGGAATTCAAGGAAGAAGTTGCTAAAGTACAAGAAGAGTTTTCCCCGGAAGAACTGGAACTGGAAGAACTCCAGATCAGACCGAGGAAGGGAGACATCTCGGTGGGCACCATTGCACTCGTTTGGACCCCATGGCGGGTAGAACCGAGTGGCTTGGCTGAACCAGCATTCTAGAATAAAAAACTGGAAACCTTCTTTAGTTTTCAAGTCTTATGGTGGAAAACGAACGCGTCATGAGCTATGCTCTCACCCCGCCGCAGCCAGAGGCTCATTGGCTAACCGTGCCATGTGCAACTTTCTGCTAAGCTCGCTCATGCTGATCCCTGATTCTCTAGATTCCCAGTAACAAAACAAACGTCTCACCCCTAGCCGAGCCGCTCCGTGCGTGGCTTCCGCCCCTGTGTGCCGTCACTGTCCAGTACACCAGCCACCCGAAAGGAAACCTTAAAAAAAAGAACGCCCCCCATTGAATCCGCTCACCCTCGATGGTGGCGGTGATAGTATGGATACGGGTACCACGGACGGTACCGTGGATAGTACCAGGGATCGTAATAGTAGGGATAATAAGGCCTCTTGTATTTAGCTTCTCTTGGCCATAGATGTATTTCTTGGGCTTCAATGACCGGGTATACATACATTGCATTTCCTAGCTTCCGTTGGCGAGTGCCAACGACCTTGCCGCCAACGGTGATCTTGCGGTCTTTGCTATAAATCTCCGGGTCAAGAAACTTTCTGGTCCATACAAGAAAACGCCCTTCAGTCAAGTCAGATAACTTTGGTTTATTTTGGGAGTCCAGCGGTACCTGCAATATGGTAAGCAGAGAACCATCAGACTCGTTTAATGTTTCCAAAATATAGCCTCCCAAGATCACAACTTGGGCCTTATAGCTCTCCACTTCCTGGAGGAGTCGTTGAAAGGGAATCCGGGGTTCAGCCTCATCTCGCAATTGTTTAGAGATAGCGGGGGTACAGCCGGTCAATCCTCCCCAACTGAAGAGGAGCAAAAACAGCGAGCTTAGGAGCCACCACCGGTTGTCTTTCAAGAGAGCCTCCCCCCTGATAACTCTAGAAGGTTTTGAGGATACCAATGCCAAAATGTATACTCGGACCCTCATGGTTTTTCCCCCGCCAAAGCTTGATTTCAATGGGTTCAACAATGGGATAGGTATACTTAGAGTCACCGATAGCTCGAACCTCACTGTCAATAAGCTTGCCCACCACTGTCAGAGATATACCTTTGCTATAGACGGCGGGATCAAGGAGTTTTTTTGATTGGAGGAGAAAACGGCCTTCCGATCGGTCGACGTCTTGAGGTCGATCCCTTCGACCAAGGGGTAGCTGGAGGACCGTAATCTCAGATGTGGTTGGATTGACCTCGGTCTCTATGATCTTTCCACCGAGCAAGAGTACCTCACCTATGTGATCGTCAGGATTCTTCTGCAGGGACGAAAAGGAGCCTGAATAGGTGATCTGTGATCGCGTCTGTTTGGAGATTCCCCCCGCACAACCAAACATGAGAACAAGGAGTAGAATGAGTAAAATACCAAGGAGGTAACCTGATTTGCCGGTTGCCACTTTCGTCTCCTTCAGGAGAGATCAACGATGTGACTTTTCATTATAACATGGTCACAGTGCCTGATAGGTCGTTGTTAAGAAGCCCTCAACAAGCCAATCATGAGAATACCAAAATCGTTGAGATCATCGAAGTCACCGAACCATCATCATGGTTTCGGACCATGTTGCTGTCGGTCCTGAGTTCTTATTCGTTTCACCTTACCTTATTAGCCCTGGATGTTTGCTCCCGGCTGCCCACTGTTCCCTGCCTGCGTTCTCCGCCAAAGCTTTAGCGAGTCGGCTGCCTGCTGATTTGACTCTCCTTTCTGTGATGATTACCTTTTCAGCCGACAATTTAAAATTCTAACCGTGAATCTTGAATCTTGAAACGAGGAGGGTGCAATGTTCACACTTCCTGATTTACCATATGATTTCAACGGGCTTGAACCACACATTGATGCGCGAACCATGGAGATTCACCACGGGAAGCATCATCAAGCGTACATCGATAATCTCAACAAGGCCCTGGAAAAAGCGGTGGCCCTGCAGGGCAAGACTATTGAAGAGATTGTGCGGAACCTCGCCAGTGCACCTGATGAGGTGCGCACCGCCATCCGCAATCACGGCGGGGGACACTACAACCACAGTCTATTCTGGAAGGTCATGTCCGGCAACGGTGGCGGTGAGCCCGGTGGTGTCCTTTTAAGCAAAATAAACGATGCCTTTGGCAGCTTCGATGCATTCAAAGAGAAGTTTTCACAGGCGGCAATCACCCGCTTTGGCAGCGGCTGGGGTTGGTTGAGTGTTAACAACAATGGCGGCTTGGTGGTCTCCAGTACGGCCAACCAGGACACTCCCGCCATGGAAGGATTGAAACCGATTCTTGGGATCGATGTCTGGGAACATGCTTACTACTTGCTCTACCAGAACCGTCGCCCTGACTATGTGGGAGCCTTCTGGAATGTGATTAACTGGGAGCAGGTGAGCAAGAACCTTGAGGCCGCTAGCTAAGAATCATTGGGGTCAGCCCTTGACGTTGGACATCGACAATGTCCAACGTCAAGGGCTGACCCCAATCTCGGGCAAATGAATAATTTAAACAGTTACTATCTTATGCTTTATGGCGTATTTGACCAGTCCGACGACGCTATTGACGTCAAGTTTAGACATAATGTTTTTCCGGTGGGTATCCACCGTGCTGGTACTAATACAGAGCAGATTGGCTATATCCTGATTCGTCATGCCTTCGGTGATGAGTTGGAGAATCTCTCTCTCCCGTTCTGTCAAGATGCTGTCAGGCTGATTTGTACCCTGTCGGCTCAGCTGAACAAAGCCTTTCATCACTGAAGTCTCAAGTGATGAGGACACGAAGATATTGCCCTTGTCTACCATTCGGATCGCATCCACTAACTGTGTGAAGCTATCCTCCTTTAGTAGATAGCCCAAAGCTCCGGCCTTCAAAGTCTCAATGGCGAAAAAGCTGTCGGCGTGCATGGTGAGGATGAGCACGCCCGTTTCCGGCAATAGCTTCTTGATACGTCTGGTCAGCGCGACTCCGTTCAGGCCGGGCATGTCTATATCCAGCACCGCTACGGCCGGTTTCAGCTTTTCTATTTGTTTCAGGGTTTCCTGGCCGTCACTGGCCTCTCCAACGACTTTAATTCCGTCAGTTTTGTCAAGGAGCGTACACAGTCCCTGCCGAAACATCAGGTGGTCATCTGCCATAAACACAGTGATCATTGCCTCTCTCCCGCATCCCGCAACACCGGAACTTCTATAAGGACTCTTGTGCCTTTACCCTTATCGGATTCCACTGAAAAGCTTCCCTCCATTGCAGTAATCCACTCCCTGATACTAAAAAGGCCGATCCCTTTGATTTGTTGAGAAAACTCGAACGCCGCTTGAGTATCGAAACCCTTACCGTCATCGTCAACAATGAGCCGCAAGCTACCATCCTTTTCTACCACAGTTATCAAAGCCTCACTGGCCTCAGCGTGTTTCCAGACGTTATGCAGTAACTCTTTAAAGGTCCGGAAGAGATAAACTCCCTGAGGCCTGGTGAGGTTGACCGTTGTAGCAAGCTCATAAACAGTGACAGGGATGCCCGTTCGTTCGGAAAAACTCTCTGCATACCAGTGTATCGTGGGGATAAGGCCCTCTTTGTCCAGCATGACCGGATAGAGATCGAATATCATGGTACGAATCTGCCTGATCATCTGGTTGAGTAAACTCTGTGATTCCTTCAGATCGTTTTTTATATCGTTTTTGTCCTCTGGTAGTAATGTTTCCATTTCCTGAATTTTCATGTGAACCAGGGCAAGATTCTGGGCCAACTCCTCGTGAAGAACCTGTCCCATAGAACGCCGCTCCCGTTCTTCAGCCATAATAATCTCTTCTTGGAGACGTTTTTGGAAGTCACGTTTCGCTTGTATCCGTTTAAGCCTTTCGGTTATGTCTCGGAGAGCACCCTCCCATCCCACTACTTTGCCATCACCGCCCTGTCTGACATTGGCAGTCATAAGACAGACAAGAGGAGAACCGTCTGATCGCTTGAGATGTACCTCATAGTTTTTGACGTATCCCGCCGTGGAGATAGACTCATGAAGAACCGCAGACTCCTCAGAGTTTTCGTCGTGCCAGGGAAAAGAAAGGGGTTCTGGGAGAACGCCGTCTTTATAAGGTAGTCCCAACAGCGCCGCGCATGACCTGTTCAAATCTATGATATTGCCGGAGTCGTCGGTAACAAAAAAGCAGTCTTGGGAGTTCTCGAAAAGCTCACGGTATTTGGTTTCCGATGCTTTGAGCCTGTTGACCGACTGTTGCAGTTGTGAGGCCATGCTGTTGAACAGCTGGCCGAACTGTCCCATTTCATCTTTGGAATAAATCTCGGCCCTGGCTGATAGATCCCCGTCTTGGATTCGTCTTGCGGCACCAGCCAGAGACACAATAGATCTGGAAACATGCAAACCAACCAGTGTAGCAACTAGAACACACCCCACGAGCAAGCAAACCGTGAACAGAAAGAACGGCTTTGAATATTCCTCCAGGGCCACCAGCAGGTGGTCCTCGTCCACAGCGGATAGCAGGATCCAAAAGGCCTTGCTGGGAGCCAATTTTGGATTGCTGGCTGCATAGGCTTCGGTGGTTCCCAAACTAAACCGAAAGTGCGTCAGCGGACCCGTCCACAATGGAATCTGTCGGAAGGCAAAGAGTGTTTGGGTCCCTGAAAACTCGCTGTTTCTGACCACCACTCCCGCGTTTTTGTCCCCAGCGGAAACCCAGGTCATGAGATTAGGGTCGTAACGCTCAAGCCGTTCGCCGGACCCTAACATAAATCCAAAGGTCTTGGTACTATCTGGATGGAACAAGAAATATCCCCTAGTGTTAAGCAGGTAATATCTTGTACCGTGATGCTGGGCCTGTATCTGGTGGCGCTCCAACAGTTGCAAGAGTGCCCTCCCAAGTACATTCAATACGATGATACCTCGTATCTCTCCCTGTTTGTCCATAACCGGAGTGGCATAGCGAATCGTTGGAACCAAAGGGCGCTCGATGGCGCCATGTTCAATGTTTAAGTCCATGGGAGATATAAATATCTCCCCCTTCTGGAGGGTGACCGCTTCCGTGAAGTAGTAACGGTGGCTTTTTAGCTGGAGCTCGGAGACGGGAACCAGTCTGGTATCGGTACCGTCGAAATTTACTCTTATCCGCTCCATTCCTGTTTCATCCAGGAAGCGAACCTGATGATAGATTTGGTGGTGGCGGGAAAGGGCTAGAAAAGCTTCTTCAGCTGATTCAAGGAATTTAGTCTTAGCGGTGTCCTCTTTTGTCTCCAGAAAAAGACGAAGCTGGGGGAGATCCCTAAGTACAAAAATATCCTTTATTACCCACTGGAGATAGGCTTGAATCTCGCTACTGACCAGCCTTAGATCTTCGGTGGCCCGTTCTCTGGCCCGTTTCAGGGCAAACTGCTTTTGCATGTATATGGTGTAGCCGGTACTGACCGCTACTGCACCCACAGTAACTGCAATTAAGATCAAGACTAATTTTCCGCGAAGGCTGGAGAACATGGCAGCAGAACCCCCCTTTTCATTGGTATTCATAAATATAGCACAGTTGAATCCTTGAGGCCGCAACCTATGATAATATTTGATTACAGTTGGCAGCTAGAGCTTGTCAAGAAAGAACTCCCCTACTTCCTTATCCAAAAATACCATATTTCCGGTATATATTTTCATTTGCTAAGAATGTAGGGTACAGGCAGTATCAGTGAAGAATCCGCCCCGCTGGTTAATGGCAAAACATTTTCCCAATAATTTTTCCAACTATTAAATGAAATTTGATGAGTTACATGTCAAATCAATAGGTTAAAGAGTTGGCCAAGTGAAATTTGGGAAGCTTCTTTCATTGGTGATGCGTAATTTGGCGAAAGGAAGGTGACCTTAATGAAAAAGAAGAATCTCAAAAAGAGACCTTTCTGCTGGAAGATAACCATCTCATGTTTGTCGGCTTTTGCCTTTCTGGCAGTTCAGCTCGCATCTGCCCCGCCAGCCTCTGCAATTGAATATAAGGGAGACCCGAAAGAGGAGTGGAAGTTCTGGCAGAAGACATTCAATGAGCAGATGGCTGCCAAAGAAAAATCCAAACGAAAAAAGAAGAGATGGCTTACCAAGAAACTTGAGATCAAAGAGGTCGTTATTGGCGACATCGAGCTTAAAGACGTACCGGGCTTCGAGGGGAAAGTCGTAAAACTAGCAAAGATACCCGGGATGAGGGTCAAAGGTGGCAAAGTAACAGAAAGATGTCTGACCTGTCACGACGGTATTGAACAGATAAGCGCCTTCCATCCGGTGAAAAAGTTTGGCTGTACTATATGCCACCGTGGCAACGGTGAATCAGTCATCAAGGCTGAAGCCCACGACGGCCTATTGTATGGCCCCAATTCCAGAGCAGGTCACCGTAATCCTTCCAACCTCAGAGTAGTCGAGCAGTCCTGTGCCTTATCGGGCTGTCATACCGGCCACAAACAGCTTGATATGAACCACTATTCCAGAATTCGAAAAACTCAGATGTCCCTCATGGCGGGAATGATTTCCGGTCTCAGATACAATTGGGCGGCACAGTCCGAAAAACTATCTAAATATGCCTCTGTGGGTGTGAAAGATGAGGATGGTGCCACACCCAC
The DNA here is from genome assembly GCA_964346905.1 of uncultured Desulfobacteraceae bacterium. Classification (GTDB taxonomy): domain Bacteria; phylum Desulfobacterota; class Syntrophobacteria; order BM002; family BM002; genus BM002. The sequence continues at coordinate 17,669 of CAYFXH010000015.1, forward strand.
TCACAGGGGTGCCATGAGAGAAATTGAAACCATACCCGTCTTCTCACCCAAAGACCTGCCCCGCAACGAAGACGGTTCATTTAGAACGACCGATGACATGGGCAACCCCATTACGGTCAGTAAAGAGGTAGCAGACAGCCAGTGGAGAAAATCATGTGCCAGGTGCCATTTCTGGATTGATCGTACCGGCGGCTATGCCGATATGAGAGCTCAGGGATGCGCCACCTGTCACCTCCTGTTCGATGATGACGGTTTGTATAAAGGAAATGACCCGACCATACCAAAGGATAAAGGCGGACACCCGAAGGTTCACCAGATCACCACGGCAATTCCAGCCCAACATTGTATACATTGCCACAATCGCGGCGGACGCACTGGTGTGAGTTACGAAGGTAGGGTAGAGTCTGACTTTTACGGTACACCTTTTAAAAAAGGTGAACAATCCAAACTGAAATATCATGGCAAGTATTACAACACCGTGACCCAGGACATCCATTTTGAGAAGGGCATGGAGTGCATTGACTGTCATACCCAGTTTGATGTCATGGGTGACGATAACATCTACGGAAAGAAAATCGAGCAGGTGGAGGTAAGGTGTAAAGACTGCCACGGCGCATACAACGAGGGTATCAAAACTGCCAAGGTTACAAACCCGAAAGACAGGGTGGTCAGGTTGAGCGTCGTCTCGCCCAACTATAAGAATAAGGTAGGGGACGAGATGGTGGTGACCGCTAGGGGTAATAAATACACCAACGCAAAGATCATTGATGGCGAGCCTATTCTCATAAGTAAATTCGATGGTCGTGAGCATAAGATGACCGTCATAACCGGCAAGAAAGGTGTCCATTCCATTCCGCAGCACCAGGAACGGATGGAGTGTTACTCCTGTCACAGCAGGTGGGTTCCCCAGTGTTACGGCTGCCATGACTACTATAACCAAACGAAAAACAGGAAAGACTGGCTCCAATATGACACCGATAAGAAGAAGTTCAATGAGACTCCCGGTAATTGGCCTGAATGGCGGGGTTATGTGAGATTCCTCGAGCCGACCCTTGGTATCAATGCCAAAGGTAAGGTTTCCCCGTACATTCCTGCCTGTCAGGTGATGTTTAATGCCATTGACGACAAATCCCAAGTCCTGGGACCCTTTGACAATTTCATCTTCCGCACGGCCGAAGGTCACAGCGGCATCACCCAGAACCCGATTTTTTCTCACACCATAAGATCAGAGGTTAGGTCATGTGAAGATTGCCATCTCAATCCTAAAGCCTTGGGTCTAGGAGAAGGTGATCTTACCATTGGCAAAGATCTCAGTGGCAATGAAGACAAGATGGATTATCTATATGACATGAAGAAATCCGGCCTCACTGCCAACTACCCATACGAGACCATCGTGACCGCACAGGGTCACCAAATCGCTTCAACCAGCCAGGTAGGGGCAAGGCCCTTCAACCAGAAGGAGCTAGCTAGGATTTTACGTGTTGGCACATGTATACCGTGTCACGACAAGTATGACGACCCAATTTATCAAAACATATACGAGGCCTACGAGAAGGCTGAAACCCCCAAGCACAAGAAACAGGAAGAAGACTTCTTGAAAGCTGCTAAAACCGCCGGAGTTGAAATACCGGCAACAACGAAGGTTGCCCGGTCCAGGTCTAAATAGTAAGGAGGTGGTCAGGTGAAAAGCAGATGTATAGGAGTGTCCATCCTCACCATATTATTTCTCTTGGCCATGGGAAATCAGGCCAAGGCAGAGGAGTATAGCCCAAAGAAATATCCCAGAGGCTATATCGATACCTATCCGAGAGATTTTGCGGATCCATACAAATTCAATCCCGGCAGGGCTAACCGCACTCCTGAGGGGCATGTGTTTGCCTCCACCGAAACCAGGACAGCAGAGGTTCAGGAGACGTATACCAAGTTGAATTTCTCAATGGAGAAGGTCTTTGGCAAGACAATTCCTGCAAAAGCGATAGGGGGTGAGAAATGCTTGCCCTGCCATGCGGGGATTGAGGAAATCAGCCCGGCTCATAAAGACATTTCCTGTACCAAGTGCCATGGCGGAGATGGTACCACCGAAGATGAAAAGGCAGCACACAAGGGCATGGTTTCCAATCCAGCCGATCTCGCCGTTGCCGCCAAATACTGCGGGGTATGCCATGAGGACCATGACCAACACATAGCGCGGGTCAGCGGCTCCCTTATGTCCACTTACGCCGGTGGCATAAACAGCACTCGCTACGCCTGGGGTGCCCAGTCCTCGATAAAGGCCACCTATGCAACCAAAGCTGTCGGAGGGCTCAAGACCATCCCAACCTACGACGAATCAAAAGAGTTGGTGGACGATCTCTTGAGAAAGAAATGCTTGAGATGCCACTTGAATAGCGCCGCTCCGAACAGACAAGGAGATTACCGCGCCACCGGGTGTGCCGCTTGTCATATGGTTTACGCCAATGATGGCAGGACCATGACCGGTGATAAGGCAATACAGGAGGCTCTTAGCAAGAGAAGCGGCAAGTTGGATATTAGCGGTATAGGCCCAAATGCCAAGCGTGGTTATCCTCTGGTCCATAAATTTACCACCGCCATACCAACCGTCCAGTGTGTCCGCTGTCACAGCGGCAACAGGACGGGAACCGATTTCCTCGGCATGGCCGAGCACGATTACGAGAAGACCTACCGCTCACCCAGATTCGAGGGCAGAATTCCGCCAACACTGTATGGTATTGAGCAGCACTTCCTAAAATCGGACATCCATTATGAAAGGGGAATGGCTTGTGTTGACTGCCACAGTCAGTTGGAGGTGCATGGCGACGGCAAATCTTATGACCTGGCGAATCAGGCTGTGATGGTAAGGTGTCAAGATTGCCACGGCACCCCGACATCGCAGCCGAAGACCAAAAAGGTGCGAAAAGGTGATCCGGCCATAAAGATCGCAAAGTCTAATCCCAACTACTCGGTTGAGGCCGGGGATGAGGTGCTGGTCACCACAGGCGGTGGCCTGTTGGCTAATGTGCAAAAGGTTGGGAAGAAACTGGTTCTGACCTCAAAGATCACCGGCAAGAAACATGAGATTTCACTGCTGGCTAATCTACCCAAGCAGCCAACTAACCACCAAATCGTTGCCCATATCGACAACATGGAATGCCATTCCTGCCACGCCAGGTTTGTTGCCCAGGATTATGGGCTGCACCTGATACGGGAAGATTATGTCGGCTACAGCAAATGGAAACGGTGGCGAGAAACAGACCCCAACACCATGTTCATCCTGTTCTCCAATTTGGGCAGTGATGTGGGTGATAAGGTCGGAAAGCCCAACGTGAATGTCTGGGGAATGAAACCCGAGAACCCCTCACCTCCTGAAAGCATGGACTGGCTCACCGGCGAGAAGACACTCGGTGTCTGGTGGTCAGCCTGGTCGATGAGAAACTGGGAAGATCTGGTACTCGGCTACAACTCCCGGGGTAAGGTGAGCATATTCAAGCCACAGTTTCAGTATTTCGTCAGCCATATAGGACCTGATTTCGCCAAGGCAAAGAACGCGGTCAAGGCAATTAAGAAAAAGATAGGCGAGACTACCTCCGAGCAGGAGATACTCGCCCTTAAACGGCAGTTGGTGGAGGCCGAGAAAAAAGTCGACGCCCAGATATTCAAAGATAGCGAAATTCCTGAAACACAGGATGGCAAGATAGGTCTGGTTATGAATCCGGTGGCGCCTCACACCACCCGCACTGTTGTTCGGCGGTGTGAGAAATGTCATCAGCACGGCAACGCAGCAGGAATTGGTAACTCTCAGTTTTCAGCAGCTGATAAGAAGAATGTCCCTCTGATGCAACCCCAGAGAATGGGACTGCCCATGGATTTTCAGCTGAGCCAGATGGTTGCAGAAGATGGTGAGGCGCTGCAGTCGACAACCCATCCTGGTGCAGCCCCCTTCAGCGCTGCAGAGGTTAAAGCCTTGATGGGTAAAAGCAAAGCCTACGGTGCAACCAGGTACCTGGATCTGGTTGAGAACAACTATCTCACGATCAAGGACAGAAAGAACCTCACCGGAGGCGCGAAAAGAGCTGTCATTCCTCGTAACTCGATGGGAGACGTCCGAGAGGTCGGATCTTATTACGATTGGAGGAGATACGGATTCTGGCAGACGGATCCAGTTGTGTTTGCGGATGAATTTTTCACAGCACCTGATCCTGAAAAGCTGAAGACCGATTTTTCCAAAGATCCTGCCATCATCAAGGAGCAAAAAGAAATCGAGGAACGCAGTCTCACCTTTGGTGATGAGATTAATCGGGATTGGAGACCGAAGAAATAAGGTTTCGGAACTTTTATCAAACTCGCTAGAAAGTGGGGGAGCCTTTGCTTCCCCACACCTAGTTATGAACCAAGCGACACAGCCTCGGACCGCCTGCCCCGTGCTCCGCCCAGACAAAATATCAGTTGCACCCAATGGGTGAAACTCACTTTCACCTAAATGTCCTTAGATCCCAAGTGAGTACTGATTTCATTTGGTCGTTGAAAACATTAGGAGAAGGCCCACTCTAAACCTAGTTTTTACATTCTTCTTCATGTCGTGGGCCTGAGAGCCAGAGGCTAATTTTTTTGATTCCGGTGAAGTTTTTGTTTAAAATTAGGAGTTTCCTAAGCAAATTCCTTTCTTTCGAAATCCTCCAAGAGAAAAAATCGCGGGTATCTTGATGAGGTTGCGGTTGAAACGATTTGTCTATCTTTTCTTCATACTTCTTCTTTGTTTTTTCTTTATCTCACCATCTGAGTCCACGGCAACATCAGATTTTCAGGCTCCGGGGCGAACGATGGCTGAACAAGCCACTAAAAGATCCGATCCCTGGACTACCGCAGACCACACCAAGCTCATGGTTTTGGCCCAGGAGTTCACCTCTGGAGAGGAAGTGACCCAGGCATGCCTTTCCTGTCATACTGAGGCGGCCGCTCAACTGAAACAGACAATTCACTGGACCTGGATCGATCCCAACTCTGACAGGGAAACGCTCGTGGGAAAGGCCGGGCATTCGGTTAATAATTTCTACATATCTACAAATATGTTGCGGGATAAGACATGTCTCGGCTGCCATACCGGCTGGAACGGCAAAGAAGGTGCAGTCAACTGTCTCGTCTGTCACGGGCAGAGTGACTTTGACCTCCCTCAGGCATTTGAAGAGGTTAACCGTCTTTATGACGTCGGTGATGATGAATCCGAAGAACGCGCAGAGGAAATTCAGTGGGATATCCAGAAGGCGGTTCAGAGCGTCAGTCGCCCCACCCGAAAAAATTGCGGCGCTTGCCACTTCTACGGGGACGGCGGTGACGGCGTAAAACACGGGGATTTAGACTCTTCAATGGCAAAGCCGGATAAAGCTTTAGATGTGCACATGGGTCATGACGGTCAGAAATTCGAATGTGTTCGCTGCCATACTACAGTGCGCCACCACGTGGCCGGCCGCATATATGCTACTCCGGCCGTTACTCACCGCAGAAGTCTTCTCAAAGACGACCTCACACCCAAAATTATGTGTGAGTCATGCCACGGCGACAAACCGCATCGACCCGATGTCAAAGCAAATGACCACACAGATAAGGTGGCCTGCCAGAGTTGTCACATCCCGAAGTTCGCCCGGGTGAATCCCACGCAGATGTGGTGGGACTGGTCCAAGGCGGGGAAAAAGAGAGAGGGGAAACCGTATCAGGAGACAGGACCCTTGGGTAAAGCTAGCTATATGTCCACAAAAGGACAACTAAAGTGGGAGAAGAATGTGACCCCGGAATACTTCTGGTTTAACGGATCCATTAACACGCTCACTGTCAAAGATACCATCGACTCTGACAACCCGGTGCGCGTCAGCTGGCCGGTGGGCGACCGGGGAGACAAGAATTCCCGCATCTTTCCATTCAAGGTTCATCGCGGAAAACAGCCCTATGACAAGGTAGGTAACAGGCTTCTTGCTCCACTGCTGTCCGGTAATGAGGGGTATTGGCACACCCTGGATATGCAAAAGGCCCTGAAGAAAGGGATGCGATATATTGATCTGCCCTTCAGCGGAGAGTTTAGTTTTGTGGAAACCAGCTATGTCTTTCCTATAACCCATATGGTCGCTCCCAAAGAGGAAGCGTTAGCTTGTTCGGCATGCCATATCAAGAGCGGCAGCCGACTTGCCAATCTGGCCGGATTCTACATGCCGGCTAGAGACAATTATAAGATAATCGACATAGGAGGGTGGTTTCTCGTTATTGCTGTGCTGAGCGGCTCCTTTCTCCACGCTCTTGGCAGGATCTCCTCCAGAATCAAAGAGGAGGACTAGATCCTGTGGAAGGTGGGATAATGAAAAAAATATATCTTTATACAAGATTTGAGCGGTTCTGGCACTGGATCCAGGCAATTTTGATTATCATGCTCATCATCACTGGTTTTGAGATCCATGGAACCTACAGTCTGTTTGGCTTCGAAAGAGCGGTAGAACTGCATAATTTATTTGGGCTGACCTGGCTGGTGCTCTTTGCCTTCAGCGTATTCTGGCTGTTTACCACCGGCGAGTGGAGACAGTACATCCCCACCACCAGGAAGCTCATTGATGTAGTCCTTTTTTACTTAATAGGCATCTTCCAGGGTAAACCACATCCGGTGCGAAGAAGCGTTGACGCCAAGCATAACCCGCTTCAAAGATTGGCCTACCTGGGGTTGGCCTCGTTGCTTCTGCCCATTCAAATGGTCCTTGGCCTGCTAAACTATACCTACAATGACTGGCCAGAGTGGGGGTTGGACGGTTATCTTGATCTCGGCTTTATTGCCGCTGCTCATACGGTTCTGGCCTTTCTCATTCTGGCCTTCCTTGTTTTCCACATGTACATTATAACAACCGGCCACACCATCTCGACTCACCTTAGAGCCATGATCACCGGCTGGGAAGAGGTCCATGAAACAGCGGAAATCGAGGACTGGGAAGTGGCTGCAAAGAAAGGGTAACGCTTTACTAATGAATCTTTCTCTTGAGGATCCCCAAGAATATTTATTCTCTCGAGGGTAGCTAAAGTCTCAAGTTCAAAACTTCCTTGGAGACGTTATGACGAAAGATAAATTCGCCGTTGCAATTCCTGATGTCCACTATTGGAAAGGACAGATTAAATGTCAAAACGCCTGTCCGGTTTACACAGATTCGAGAGGCTACGTTCGTGCCATTGCGGAGGGTGATTTTGAACGAGCTTATCTTATAGCCCGCGGTCCCAATCCATTGGCTTCCATTTGTGGGCGAATTTGCGGCGCCCCTTGTGAACCCGCTTGCAGGAGGGCAGATTTTGATAAGCCTATTTCCATCCGAGCGCTAAAAAGATTTGTTACCGAAAGATTTGGAGTAGAATCAGGAAAATACGATAAGAGTCCGTTGCAGGTTATTGAACGATTTCGCACTATGAAAGAAGATGACTGCGAAGATCTTGAGGATATCAAAAACCTCCTTAAGCATTTCCGGAATTCAACGATTCCTGAGGATGCACCGACAGTTGGCATTATCGGCTCAGGACCTGCAGGGCTGGCGGCGGCTCATGATCTTTGCCTGATGGGTATCAAACCCGTAATCTATGAAATGGAACCCGTGCCTGCGGGCATGCTCTATTTGGGAGTTCCCGAGTATAGACTGCCGCGGAATCTTATCGAAGCCGAGGTTGAAGTCATCAAACAACTGGGAACGGAAATTATTTGCAATACCGAAATCGGCAAGGACATTACGCTCAGTGAGTTACGTTCCAAACACGATGCGGTGCTCATTGCCGTTGGCGCGAAGAAATCAAGAAAAATTCCCATCCCTAACGTTGATGCTCCAGGAGTTATGGGAGGCGTGGATTTTTTACGAGATGTGGCGCTTAATCAAGAAGTGGAACTGGGTGAAAAAGTCATTGTTGTCGGCGGTGGCAGTGTTGCTTACGATGTCGCCAGAACGCTGGTTCGACAAACGGAATATGACGTATCGAGAACTGCAATTCGCCTAAAAGGAGTTAAAGAAGTACATCTGGTATGCCTTGAATCCTTAGAGGAAATGCCCGCTGATACAGTAGAAATTGAAGAAGGCGAGGAAGAAGGAATCATAAGGCATAATTCATGGGGACCAAAGGAGATTCTAGTTGACGAGAAAGGTAGGGCGAATGGCGTCAAGTTTATCCGATGCCTCTCTGTTTTTGATGAAAACCAGCAGTTCGCACCCAGATTTGATGAAACGAAAGTCATGACCCTCGATGCTGATAAGGTAGTTCTTTCCATAGGCCAGGCCACGGATTTGAGTTTCATCGATTCTGGTGATATCGCCTTAACCGAGCATGGGGAGTTGCAACTTGATCCGTCCTTTACTGAAACTGAAGCAGTAGGCGTTTTCGCTGCAGGTGATGTCGCTCACGGTCCTAAAATCATGATTGACGCCATTGCCAGCGGCAAACAGGCAGCGAGAAAAATCTATGCATACCTAAAGAAGAAAGAGATTTCGGTGAAAACGGTGGTGGTCCATTCGGAAATTAGGGATTACAAGCGGGAGTGTGGTTACGAAACTCTGCCACGGGAAGGTGTACCCGCTATGTCACCTGAGGAGCGAAAGCGGGCTATGAACCTTGTAGTCGAGAAGGGCTTTACTGAAAACCAAGGCATACGTCAAGCGCGCAGGTGCTTTGACTGCGGGGTGAATACAATTTTCGACAGCGAAAAGTGTATCCTTTGCGGAGGATGTGCGGATGTGTGCCCAGAAAGATGTCTGAAACTTGTTTCAATTGAACACCTTCGAGTTACCCCCGATCTTGAACAGCTTCTCAAGAATTACTTTGAGTATACGCCCAATTTAGATGCGGGAGCCATCATAAAGGATGAAACCATTTGTATTCGCTGTGGCTTATGCGCCGACAGGTGCCCGGTTAATGCCATAACCATGGAGAGGTTTCTGTTCAAGGAGGAATGGGTATGAGCAACAAGACCCAGGAGAAAGAGACGGGAGTATCAAGGAGGAACTTTCTGGGACTGGCATCTATTGGAGCCATAGTTCTTTCATCTTTGATAGCTCTTGCCGGAATTCTTAGGCTGTCAAAACCCAACGTTTACTACGAAGAATCCAAGAAGTTCAACATTGGCAAACCCGAGGACTTCCCTGTAGGCACCATAAGAAAACTTGAGGAGGGAAAGGCTCACGTATTTTCGAGCGAAAACGGGCTCCACGCCATAACGGCCGTCTGCACCCATCTCGGCTGTATAGTAGCCCTCAGCGATACCGGTTTCGATTGTCCTTGTCACGGCTCGAAATACGATCGGAGCGGCAAAGTAATTGGCGGTCCTGCACCGCGGCCGCTTGTCTGGTTGGAGGTCAGCCAGGAAGCAGACGGCTCCCTTGTGGTTGACACCTCAAAACCAGTGCCGAAAGGAACAACGTTCAAGGTCTAGTTCACGAGGAGAAACCATGGGTAAGTCGAATCGCACGGGAATAAATGAATTGATAGGAAATACTAAAAACCTGTTGAATTCATTTGTTAGTTCCTACTTGAGAGGGGGCAAACCCACCTCTGACAGGTCGAGAGCTGCCGTGATGCTGAACAACTTTTTCCTCCATCTGCAAGGAGCCAGGACGCACATCAATTCCTTACGACCAACATACACGCTCGGTTTAGGACTTATTGCCTTTTTCCTGCTAGTGATCGTGGTAGTGTCTGGCATCCTTCTCATGATCTATTATGAGCCTTCAATAGAACATGCCTACAACAGTGTTAAGGATATAAACTTCGTTGTTTTCGGTGGAAGACTATTAAGAAATATTCACAAATGGTCTGGCGAAGCAATGATAATCTTTGTCATGCTCCATATGGCGAGAGTTTTTTATACCAGCTCCTACAACAAAGGCAGAGAATTCAACTGGATCATAGGGATTGTACTGCTTTCCCTCACTTTCCTGTTAAACTTCACCGGCTATCTGCTTCCCTGGGATCAGCTCTCCTACTGGGCCCTGGTTATTGGATCAAATATCGCCCAATCGCCAAAAGAGATTACCGACATTCTGGGGGTAACGAAGTACTTTGACATTGGCGGTCTGCAAAAAGAGCTCTTCCTTGGCGGCTTCACTCCCACCAACGTAACCCTCGTAAGGGTCTATCTTCTGCACATTGTGTTACTCCCCGGCATCATGTTCATTTTTCTTGGTGTCCATTTCTGGAGGATAAGAAAAGATGGTGGGCTCACCCGACCTGAGACCTTTCAGTTGAAAAAGAAAGAGAACGATCCATCAGTTCGTGATGAAAGCAAGACAGCAGCCTTTACCACAGATAAAACCTATGGCCTGATGGCGCTTGTTCGCGGTGAGACCCCGGCGGTTGATCAAGATGTGGAAAACACGGTGATGAGCTGGCCTAATCTGCTGCGGGCTGAAGTGGCAGTCCTTATGCTCAGTCTTGCCGGAGTGATCATATATTCCTTTTTTGTGGATTCTCCTCTTAAAGAGCTTGCCAATCCCCTGGTCCCTGAAAACCCAGCGAAGGCGCCATGGTATTTTCTAGGGCTGCAGGAATTGGTCTCCTATTCGGCTTTCATGGGTGGTATTGGCCTACCGACAGTTGCCCTGTTAGCACTAGCCTTAACACCATACCTCGACCGGGAAGAACAACATGTTGGTATATGGTTCACCAATAAACAGGGACGCTTGGTAACGGCAGCGTCATTTGTTGTTGGCACCGTGGTCCTCATAGGGTTGCTGGCCATTGTCGTCAACTTCGGCTGGTTCAGAAATTGGTGGCCCGATGTGCCACAAATATTAATTATCCTGATAAATCCAGGTACTATCTGGGTTGGCTTTGTCATGGTGTGGTCTCTGCTGGTAACCCATAAGACCGACTCTACCAGGATGGGCGCCATAGCCATGTTCACCATGTTTCTACTCAGCTTTGTGATCCTAACATACATGGGCACTTACCTCAGAGGACCAAACTGGGAATTCTACTGGTCAGAAAGCCTATGGCCCAGCCCTTAAACCGTCAGACCTAGAGGATGATTCGTAATCCAACCGCTGAATCGATTCTCTAGCAAGACCGTAGGGCTGTCTAGTAAAAGTGAGCTG
>CAYFXH010000015.1:28765-48067 GCA_964346905.1 uncultured Desulfobacteraceae bacterium
GTGAGCTGAAATTACCTGAAAGAGAGGAGGTTATGCACAGGAAATTCTACTTGTCACTGTCACTGATATCAGGGCTTCTTCTCCTTGCTTTTATGTTGTTTGCCGGCTACGAGGAGCTGTCACCTCAATGGAAGGAATATCAGGCTGAGTACAAAGAGTTATTCATCCAGAACGCAAAGAATGAGGCTAGGAAGGAAAGGGCCAAGTCTTTGGATCTCGGCATTCAACAGGTATATTTGAGCGGTCTCCATAAGGATGACAGGTGTATGACCTGCCATATGGGTGTTAACAATCCACTCATGGCAGAGGCTGACATTCCTTTTAAGCAGCACAGTAATACCTATTTGAAGGATCATCCGGCGGAGAAATATGGTTGCACTATCTGCCACTATGGTCAGGGCCGAGCCTTAACGTATGAACAGGCCCATGGTTACGAAAAGCACTGGCTGAAGCCCCGCCTTAAAGGACTCTATTCCCAGTCTCAATGTGGAAAATGCCATTTTATGGATCAAAGACTTCCCCTGGAAGTTACCATGCCCGGTGGTGAGGAGTATGTGAAGGGCTGGGCCATGTACATGGAAAACAACTGCCTAGGCTGTCACAAACATGAAACCGGTCTATACGGTAGACCAGACAGAATTGGCCCTGTTCTGACCCCGGTGGGCAAAAAGGTTGATCAGAAGTGGTTGAAAAATTGGATAAAAAAACCCAAGGATTACCTTCCCAAAACCAAGATGCCCAATTTTCTTCTTGAGGATGAAGAAATCGATCTGATTGCTCCCTACCTTCTGAGTTTGGCAAAAGGTGAGAAGATACGTGAGCCAAAAGCAAAAAAGAGATTGGGCAGCAAATCAGCCATCAGATCCGGTAAGAAGTTGGTGAAACAACTTGGCTGCCTTGGCTGTCACACCATTGATAAAGAGGGTGGCGAATTTGGTCCAGATCTTTCCAACGTTCGCAGTAAAACCTATCCAGAGTGGTTCTTTTTCTGGATAAAGGACCCAAAAGTATATCAACCTGAGACAAAAATGCCCAATTTGAGAATTCCCGAAAGAGAACTTCAAAATATTGTCGCTTACCTAAATACCCTAAAAAAGGAAACGGCTAAACAAGTAAGGACATCAGCAGACCTTTCCGGAGCTGAAGCTGTGGCAGAAGGGAGGAAGTTAGTCAAGGACAAGGGGTGCACGGGCTGCCATCAGATAGAAAATTTTCCCCTCGGATTCAACGCCCCCCCCCACGACGGCATCGGCAGCAAGTGGCCGCACCAACTGGTTTGGAGCAATATCAAAGATGTGGATCACACTTTATTGAACTGGCTTAAGATCAAGGTCGTTGAGCCGAGAAAATTCGCGACGGATACAATTGTAACAAAGATGCCTACTTTTGGTTTCACCGAGAGTGATGCAGAAGCAATAGTCGCTTTTCTATTGAGTTTGACGAAAGAGACGGTGCCTGAGAGATATGTAAAGGTGCTAAATGATCCCAGCCATATTGAGATGCGGGGTAAGAGGTTCCTTGAGGACAATAACTGTCTCGGTTGTCATAAGATTCATAAGAAAGGGGGGGATATAGGTCCTGATTTGAGCGACGAGGGCAAAAAGGTTCGGTCGGAATGGATCTTCAGCTTCCTGAAAGCACCCCAGCGTATACGGCCGTTGCAAAATGCCAGAATGCCGAATTTCAAGTTGACCGATGAGCAGGCAAACATTGCTATAGACTATCTGGCCCACGTTGCTCAAGCAAAGTTCCCCTATATTTTTGAGTCAAAGAAAGAGGTTTTCATGGAAGATATAGAAGCAGGCAAAAAGCTATATCACCAGGAACTTGCATGTCTTGGCTGCCACACTTTTGAGGGCAGTGGCGGTTTTGTCGGACCGGAGCATACGGACTTGGCAAGCCGGTTGAGACGTGAATGGGTAGTCAGGTGGTTGAAGAATCCACAGGCCATTAAACCTGATGTCAGGATGCCGAGATTCATTTTCCGAGGAGACGATCTGGAATTCCTATCGTATTATCTGTTAACCATGGGAAAAGAGAGATTTCTCGCGGTACAGTAAGGAGAAAATTTGGAAATGACAAGAGTCCGAGTTAAAATATTGCTGGCGCTATTTCTCCTCTTATTTACCATTTTTCCATTTGGCCCCACTGTTCTCAACAGCAAAGAAAGGCCAACATTGACAAAGGGTAAGAAGATCTACTCATGGTATTGCACTCCATGTCATGGGTTCAAGGGAGACGGGAAAGGGTTCAATGCCGAGTATCTTAACCCGAAACCGGCAAATCATACCAATGCCAAGGAGATGAGTAAAAGAACAGATGAAAAACTGTATGACACCATAGCCGAGGGCGGTAAATCGGTGGGCAAATCAACCTTCATGCCCCCCTGGGGCGGTACTTTTAGGGAAGCTCAGATTGAGTCTCTAGTACTATATCTAAGAAAACTGTGTAAGTGCAGCGGGCCCGAATGAATAACCGTCCTGGAAACTGGGCCACATTATTGTATCGGATTTACGGATTCAGGCAGATGGATCCTAATGACATAAGGAGAATAAGAGCCCATGGAGAGAAGTAGCCTCTACAAGAAGACATTTGCGGTTATGCTCGTATTGCTATTGGCTTTCTCAGTGCTTGCCTATTCAAAACAGGGCAACATCAAGAGCGGTAAGAGGACCTATGATCAGTACTGTGTACCGTGTCACGGCCAGGTTGGCAAAGGAGACGGAACCAGAGGAAGGCTTGAGCATTTCGACCCCATGCCCAGAAACCATGCAAACGGGGAATATATGAACAAAAGGCCGGACCCAGAGCTTTTCAGCGTAATCAAAAATGGCGGATTTTCAAAGAATTATTCTCATATAATGCCTCCATGGAAGACAATCTTAACAGATGACGAGATTTGGGATGTCTTATCATATGTAAGGAGTTTGGCTGTTCCGCCCTATGAGCCTCAGGAAACACAATGATTAAACCATCCTGAGAATTAGTGTCTGCTTTCATTGATCTGCCCCTCTTAGTTAGACAAATGTTAGAGAAAGCTGAATAATCATCTTGCAAACCCTTGGTAAACTATCAGGCTAGAAAGGAGTACTGGAAGCAATGGCAAGAATCACTGCAAAAACATTTATTTTAACCTTAGTTTTTTTCTTGGTGGGGGTAATTTTTTCAGTTGACCTACCAGCAAAAAGAAAAAAGAAACCCAAATATGTCGGTTCTGAATACTGTGCCGAGTGCCACCTCAAGGCTTTTAAGTCTTGGGAAAAAACAAAGCTTGCGACCTCTTTACTGGTTCTCGGTCCCAAAAAGAAAGTACAGAAAAAGAAAGAACTGGGGCTTGATCCCTTGAAGAATTATACTACAGATGCTGAATGCATGAAGTGCCACACCACAGGCTTTAAGAAGAAAAAAGACGGTACATTTACGTTTTCCGAATATGGGATCGGCTGCGAAGAATGTCATGGACCCGGGAGTGTCTATTCAGAAATCATGAGAAAAAGAGGCAGAGACTATGAACGGGATGAGCTTATCGAGGCCGGACTGATCCTCTATTTTAAGAAAGGCTGTCTATCCTGCCACAGTTCGAAATCTCCTCTAGTGGAAAAGGGTGCTGTCTTTATTCACAAAGAAAAATATAAAGATGTTCATATACCGGTAAAATTAAAATACCACGAAAAGGTAGAGAGGTTTCCAGATGAAAAGGAGCAATAAGATCAGACTAATACCTATTGTAATAGTACTGTTTTTATTGATTGCTATTGTTCCTGCCCATAGCGGTGAAGTCCACATAGTAAAAATCGATGCTTTCAATTTTCATCCCCCTGAACTGATTATCAATCAGGGTGATACGGTTCTGTGGATTAATGATATGCCCTATGGACACTGGGTCATATCCGGGGCCGACATGAGACACGATAATCGCTATTTCTCCCCTCTTTTACTGAAGGATCACAAATTGAGTTATACCTTCAAGGACCCCGTGGTCCAGGATTACTACTGCCCCATTCATTCCATGCAGGGAAGAATTACCGTGCTCGAGGTTGAGAAAAAAGAAAAGATCGAGAAAGCCCCCGAGAAAAAGAAAAGAAGGAGAAGGAGAACAAAAGATTAGTTCTCCCTTCTTAAATTGTTATCAATATTGGTTTAACCTTTGTCTCAATCAACAATTTAAGGGGAGAAAAGTATGAGTAAGACAGTGAGGATGGCAATATCTGTCTTGGTAGCATCGTTTTTGTCAGTCATGGCCATTCATGTCCAAACCACGGCTGCCGAAAAAGGGGAGAAACCAGAGGGAATGGTTCTAGTGCCTGCTGGTAAATTTTCTTATGGCGATGAGGATGAAGGGACACTCAAAACGGTTGATCTTAAGGCATTTTTTATCGACAAACATGAAGTTACCAACGCTCAATATAGAAAGTTTAAG
The DNA here is from genome assembly GCA_964346905.1 of uncultured Desulfobacteraceae bacterium. Taxonomy (GTDB): domain Bacteria; phylum Desulfobacterota; class Syntrophobacteria; order BM002; family BM002; genus BM002. Next base: position 33,186 of record CAYFXH010000015.1, read on the forward strand.
CCCGAGCACAAATTCCCGTCCAACAAGGCAGACCATCCGGTGAGCAACATCAGTTGGCACGACGCTGATACCTATTGCAAGTCAGTTGGCAAGAGGCTCCCCACTGAGCAGGAGTGGGAGAAGGCTGCTCGCGGAACGGACGGACGGTGGTACCCCTGGGGTGACGATTTTGATCTCAACAAGGTTAACGGTTCGGAAGCCAATGTGGGCTCCACAACTCCCGCTGGAAAATATGATGAGGGGAAGAGCGTATACGGCGTCTATGATATGTCAGGCAATGTGAGGGAATGGGTTGACGGCTGGTTTGACGACACGAAAATCTATCGCGTGGTACGCGGCGGCGGTTATATCGACGATGAGGACTCCATCTACACATTCACCAGACGCAAAAGCATTCCTGAGGATGTAAAGGATTACGTGGGGTTTCGCTGCGCCAAGTAAGCTCATCACTTCCCCGCTGTTGTCCTGGCAAGGGAGCGTATGCGTTCTATCATCTTCGTTGAAGGCTAAAATACTGACGAGCTCCTAACAACAAATTCCATTTTGCCATGGGCTCACTATGATCTTTTTTCTTGGCACAATCCTTCCAATCTGATTTATGCTTTCCCTTTTTTCAAGCACTTTTCATGAATCATGCCCGCTAATGGCTTGAAACTGCTGACTTACATCACCCCGTATTTTTTAAGCTTCTTATGAAGGGTGCGGCGGGTGATACCGAGTCTTCTCGCGGCCTCGCTCTTGTTGCCGCCGGTGGATTCCAGGGTTTTCAAAATCGTGGTTTTCTCCACTTCCTCCAGGGGTAAGTCAGCCGGTAGTTCTGCTACTGTAGCGATGTCAACCGTTTGCTCAAACGGCTCACGGACGGAGAGAGGAAAGTCCATTTCCGTGATATATTCGCTGCGGCAAAGAATCACACCTCGCTCCACCGCATTCATCAGTTCACGCACGTTTCCAGGCCAGTCGTAGCGCACCATACGGTCCATGGCCTGGGGGGTGAAACCCTTGATCTGTTTCCGATTCTTTTCAGCAAATGTTTCAAGAAAATGCTGGGCCAGAAGGGGAATATCCTCTTGCCGCTCCCTCAGGGCAGGCACTGGTAAGGTGACGACGTTCAACCGATAATACAAATCCTCCCGGAACCGACCCGCCTCGATTTCCTCTTGTAACTCGCGGTTGGTGGCCGCCATTACCCGGACATCCACCGGGAGGGGTTCCTCTCCCCCGACCCGCTGGATCTCCTTTTCCAGGAGATCTCGTAGCAATATAACCTGCATGGCCACGGACATCTCGCTAATTTCGTCAAGGAAGATACTGCCGCCGTGTGCTATCCGGAATCTGCCTTCCTTGCGGCGGTCTGCTCCGGTGAAGGCCCCTTTTTCGTGGCCAAAAAGTTCCGACTCCAGCAGGGTCTCGGTAATGGCAGCGCAGTTCACTTTAATGAAAGGGTTCTGCCGACGGGGACTGTTGAAATGGATCGCACCGGCTATGAGTTCCTTCCCGGTTCCAGACTCACCGGTGATAAGCACCGTGGCCTCGGTGGGTGCAACCATGGCCACAGTCTCCAGTAGTTCCACCATGGCCCGGCTACTGCCAATGATGTTCCCCGTGTCGAAGCCGACTCCAAGGGTCTCTTTCAGGGCGCGATTTTCCTCTCTCAGCCGGCCGTGATCCATGGCCCTCTCAATGGCCAGCCTGAGTTCGTCGAAGTCAAGCGGCTTGGTAAGGTAGTCATAGGCCCCTTTTTTCAACGCCTCCACAGCCGTTTCCACCGAGGAGTAGGCCGTCATGATGATAACAGGGATGGCCGGATTAAATTTCTTGATATCAGGGAGGGCCTCCAACCCCGAAACCTCAACCATGCGAACATCCATCAGAACCAGGTCGTAGGGCTTTTCGTGTACCTTTTCGATGGCTCGGGCCCCATCGTCTGCTTCTTCCACCAGATAGCCCCACCCTCCCAGCAGGGTGCGGAGCATGGTCCGGTGGGCCCGATCGTCGTCAACCACCAGCACATTGTTGGAAGTTCTGGGTTCAGCCACGATTTTGCTTCTCCTCTGCATCCGGTAGGGTCAACGTTATGGTTGTCCCGAGGTTTGGCGAGCTTTTCACCTGAACACTTCCACCGTGAGCGTCGATGAACTTATGCACTATGGCAAGGCCCAGGCCGGTTCCGTCTGGCTTGGTGGTAAAGTAGGGGTCAAAGATGCGCTCCTGGTCTGCTGGAGGTATGCCCCGGCCGTTGTCCGCAACCATAATGGTTGTCTTTTTCCTCGGTTCGTCTCGGGACACCTTTACTTCCAAAATACCTCCTGCGTTCATGGCTTGCATGGCATTGAGGTAGAGGTTCAACAACACCTGACTCATTCTGTCCGAGTCCATGGGGACGTCAGGAAGGTCAGGAGGAATCTCCGCTTTCACTACGATCCCCTTGGTGTGAGCGTCGCCCTCGATGAGTTTGAGGGAGTGCTGGATCAGATCAAGTACCCTGACCGGTTTCACCTTCAGCGTACTGGGGCGAGCGAACTCCAGCAGTTGGCCGATGCCGCGGTCCCACCTTTCTACCTCTTGGATCATGGTGGTCGCCGTATCCCGGTCCTGGGGATTGTCCTTGTATCTCTCCCTGAAATAGGTGGCAAATCCCTTAACAGAGCTCAAGGGGTTCCGAATTTCGTGGGCTACTCCGGCGGCAAGACTCCCCAGCGAGGCCAGTCGCCTGGTTCTCTCAACCTCTTGTTGCAAGCGGCGAGCTTCGGTCAAATCACGGAAAATAAAGACATGACCGAGAAAAGAGGTATCTTCCCCGCGGAGACCAGCAGCACTAACCCGGAGTGGTATGGTGACGCCTCTATCTGTCTGGCACTCGAGCTCTTTTTCGACCACCGAGCCCGCTGTCTCGAACCGGTCAGTGAGTTGCCACAGCTCTGGAGGCAAGACCCCCACCGCAGATTCACCCAGAACCTGTTGGCTCGAACCTCCAAGAATAGCTTCTGCCGTCTCATTATAGGCCGCTACCCGACCGTCTTCATTGGTTGCGATAAGTCCCATGGGGAGGTTCTCCACCACCTGCCCTGAAAAGGCCTTGACCTTTGCCAGAGAGCGTCTGGCCAGTTTATAGCCCTGCGCCAGGAAAAGAGAGATCATCACCGCCAGACCGAGCAGGAGGGCCCCCACCCACATGGCCACGGTATGACGCCTGGCCTTGATCATGGCAGATTCCATACCGCTCATGTCCAGACCGACGAATATATACAGAGCCGGTCCGGCTTGCCCACGGCGGCCGTTGGTCAAAAACCGCTCAGCCCAATCTTTGCCGGACCCAGGCTCCCGCATCATCATGCCGTGGTGGCGCATGCGGCCCAGACCCGCCATCCCCGCAATGGGGGTAAAGCGCTTATACACCTCGAAGGCAAAGAGGTCATTTCCCATTTGTACTTGGTGCCACCTGACCTTGTCGGATTCCTCCAGGGAAGTCATTTTGGTTGCTGACCGATGATGTTCGCCTATGTATGCAGGGTCGCTGTGGGCAACTGCAGTGCCGCTCTTATCGGTTACCACCAAGTACAGGATATCAGGCTGCTGGGCCGTTTCTACGAGGAGCCGCTGAACCTGCATGGAGCCCCAACCCATGCCCATCATTCCCGTTCTCGCCCCCGCCTCAAAGGAGCGGATAAGGGCAGCGCCTTTCTCCACCAGAAGCTGGGTCATGTTCTGGCGATAGGCTCGAATGCTGCTGGTTGCCAGAAAGAAGACAATGGGCGCCAGCACTGCAAACCCTGCCAAAATGGCCCAAAGAGAAAGGGAAAGCCACGGGTATTTTTTCTTTGTCTTGGTCATACAGCTTGTCCCAGCCTTGCATGCAGCTGGCTCCGTCCATGGACTGGAGTCAGCTTTTCCCCTTTAAAGCATATGTACAGCAATTTGCGGACCAGTTCTCACAGTTTCTTTAAGTTCGGAACGAAGATTTTAACATCCAGGGCTGCATCCTAGCTATACGGCATGAATACACCCAACAAAGTGAAATCACCGGGCAACAAAAGCGGAGTACATACCTCGGCTGGCTCCCTGTATTTTTTTCTTGGTGGATACTTTTTATCCACCTGCATACCGCTGTTACGGCAAATATGGATACAAAGTATCCACATTGGCGGCCCTCGTCAAGATGCCTGATGCCTATAAATCGCAAAATATAAGTGATATTAAAGAGTTAATGCAATGCAAATCTCTTGGCATGGACATTGCCATTATGAAAGGCAAACAACAAGCATTGCAAATCAAATAGATGACGGAGGTAGAGAGAAATGAAAAAGCTTTTAGGGACCTTGGGTATTCTGGTGTTAGCGGGTGTCTTGGCAGCCCCGGTTTTTGCGCACCGCTGGGGCGGACGGTCAACCGGTTTTGGCTATCGCTGGGATGATGGTGGTCGCTACACCAACCTGACCGAGAGCCAACATGCCGAGCTGGATAATCTCGAGCAGAAGTTCTTCGATGACACGGCCAAGCTCAGAGACGAGATCTGGGCAAAGTCAGCGGAACTCAACGCAGCGCTCAATTCAGCCGACCCCGATGCCAAAAAGGTTAGGACCCTGCAAAAAGAAATCAGCGCTTTAAAGGCCAAGATGGGCGAAGAGAGAGTCAATTTTGAACTTGAAGCTCGAAAGATCGCTCCCAGTAGCGGCTATGGCCGAGGCTACGGTAGGGGATATGGCTGGCATATGATGGGTCAACGAGGTCCCGGCTACCATATGGGAGGTCCTCATGGTCCATACGGTGGCGGTTACGGGCCCGGAGCCTGCTGGAACTAAACAGCAGTTGATGACACCAAGAGGCAGAGCATTCAGACAATCCCTCTTCCCCCCTGGGGAAAGAGGGATTGTTATTTATATCTGGCTCTTTTTTCTGCCTCAGCTAGCAAGAGGAGAAAGGCTGCTTTCTGAATGATTGTATTTTTTTGTGCTGGAGATTCTGTATTGATGCTGTCCTGCTCTCCATACGTGTGAGCTTGCTTAATGGCTCTCTTGGACTTACTCTCGATTGTATCCTTGGAGGTAGCAACAATTTTCCCCCCATTGATTTCAAAAGTGGCGGGGAGGATTTCAATCTTCCCACCGATTCTTTGATGTGAAAACCCTTCAAGCAGTGGCAGATAAGATTTCGGCATAATAAGTATGGCAACAAAAGAGTCCGGTCTCTGATCAGCAGGCAGCGATATATGTGCTTGCGCAACCGGTGGAGGCTTTACCTGAATCACTCCAGTTTTTTCCTCAATATCTACTTGCATGACAAAGACAGCAGTAAGTAACAGAGTGAAACCTAGCAGCGTTATTCCGAACAAAACCTTTTTTATATTTGACATTTTTTCTATCCCCTTTCACAGTTACCTTCATTGCATTACGCTCATTTTCCCTCACACTGCCAGATTGAAGGGGCAAATACCTTGCCAACAAAGAGAAGTACTCTTCATTACTTTTTAAGTTACTGATTTAGTAGGTGTAAAATGGAGAGAAGGTAAAAAAAACGTGCTTGGGCTTCATGAGGGAATGGGGTAAAATCCCCAACCCATGGGTCATATACCTGGGGTTGGTCACCCCGAGGACAGGTAACAATGAACACTGGTGTTGCGGTAAGAGATGTGGAGTTGACAGACACACGCATGCAACTCAGCCGGTGAACCTTTAACCTCGCTCAACCGAAGCCAAAACAAGCGATTGCTGTGCTCTCGCCGAATACAGAGTTAGGTCCCATCTCCTGAGCAAACTGTTCCATCGAGTAAGGGTTGGCGGTAAAATCCTTTTAGGGCTGCAGCGGGCATGCCTTGACAGGTACCAATATTTTGTGCAAAGGTGACATAGCCAATGCAGGTATCATGCTCATCTAGCTGATTATGTTATCATTCCTCCTTACTAATCCACTGGAGGACATTCGAAAGAAGATAAGCGACACCTGATAGCCTGCACTTCTGTTTCAACCCAGAAGTGATGATATTGTATCTCTCTATATCGGCCATTCCTCGAGCGAGAATGTGCTGAGATCAAGGTAGCATGGAAAGGAGGAGAAAGTGGGCAAGACCAAAGACAAGGGCAAACCATCCCCGGCGGCAGAAAAGCTGAAGGGTGATACTCCTGTAGAAAGCGGCAAAGCGCATATACCTGGTGGTGATGAGGCTCCGGGCGCAAGCATAGAGCAAATTAGGGATATTCTGTTTGGCGCTCAGATAAGAGACTTTGAAAAAAGGTTTACCCGGTTGGAAGAGCGCATGATAAAGGAGGTCACCGCTTTGAGAGACGAGACCCGAAAACGTTTTGACTCGCTGGAAAGCTATATCGGCAAAGAGGTAGACTCGTTAGGTGATCAGCTCAAGGCCGAGCAAGATAAGAGAGTTGAAGCGCTCAAAGAGCTCTCAACGAAACTAAAGGATACCAGTAAGGTACTTGAAAAAAAGGTCGGTCAACTGGATGATCAAGCAAGTAAAAGCTCACGGGAGCTTCGTCAGCAGATTCTTGAGCAGCATAAGAGCTTGTCAGATGAGATTAGGCAAAATCATGAGGCAACCTCGGTGATGCTCGAACAACTGGCCCAGGAGCTTCGCTCTGAGAAGGTCGACCATGCCACCCTCTCAGAACTTTTTGCGGAGATAGCTGTGCGGTTGAACGACGATCTGGCCACAAAACTAAACCTTGCACTGGGTAGTTCGGATAATGAGTGAATCTTCCTCGCGCAAACCCGCAAAAGGGTCCAACAAAGAGAAAAGCTTCCCGGCAAAAGATGACCTGTCCGAACTCCGTGAACTCCTCCTGGCACCGGAGCACGAACAGCTCATCCAACTGCGGGAGCGGTTGGATGACCCGGCGCTGCATGCAAAGGATATTAGCAGGGTTCTTGCAGAGGCGATAGTGCTCCGCTCAGCTCAAGACAAAAAGCTCACCACCGCCTTAACGCCCACAGTTGAAGATATCCTCAAGGACTCGGTTGAGAGGGATCCAAAGACCCTGGCGAACGCACTGTTCCCGGTTATGGGCCCGGCCATAAGAAAGGCCATTGCCGAGGCGTTCAAAAAGATGACTCAGTCGCTGAATCAGATCCTCGAGCATAGCTTCTCCTGGCAAGGGTTCCAGTGGAGGATGGAAGCACTCAGAACAGGGAAACCATTTGCTGAAGTTGTCCTTCTCCACAGCCTGCTCTACCGAGTGGAGCAGGTTTTCCTCATCCACAGGCGAACCGGGTTGATGCTGCAACATGTGGTCGCAGATCTGACAAGTGCTCAGGACGCTGACATGGTCTCTGGCATGCTGACAGCTATTCAAGACTTTGCCCATGACTCTTTTACACTGCAAGATGGCGAATCGCTGGAAACATTGCAGGTTGGAGAGCTTAGTGTTTGGATCGAGCATGGCCCGCAGGCAATACTGGCAGGGGTAATTCGCGGAAACGCTCCGGAAGATTTGCGCTCCACCTTCGCAGAGGCCCTGGAAAGCATTCATTTGGATCAAGCCGAAGCACTTGAATATTTCGAGGGGGACACAACCCCCTTTGAAGCGAGCAGATACCACCTCGATGATTGCCTCCAGGCTCAATACAAACCAAAAAAACGCACATCTTCGCCCCTGCTGTGGCTGGTGCTGGCTGCGGTTGTCATCGCCCTTGGAGTCTCAGTGTTTTTCCCGGTGCGTACCCACCTGCGCTGGCGAGGATATTTACAGAAACTGCATGCTGCGAAAGGAATTGTGGTTACAGCCGCCGAAAAACGTGACGGGAAATACTATATTTCGGGTCTTCTTGACCCACTGGCAGTGGATCCACAAAGTCTCCTAGATCAAACCATGCTTGACCCCGAGGAAGTCACACACGAGTGGGAGCCTTATCAGACATTACATCCAGAATTTGTCCTGAAAAGGGCAGGAACACTCTTGAATCCCCCGAAAACTGTCTCACTGAAATTAGAGGATACTACCCTTGTGGTGGAGGGATCTGCGCCGCACCAGTGGATTGTGCAGACCAGAGAACTGGTGCGAGCCATCCCCGGTATCACACATTTCCGAGAAAACAATCTGGTGGACAGGGATCTTAAAGAACTCAACGCAACCAGAGAACATATTGAAGGACAGGTACTCCATTTCACCGCAGGTGCTACAGGTATTACCTCAAACGGTGAGGCTGAATTAAAGTCTCTGGTTCTGAAGATTCAACACCTTGAACGTCTGAGCAAAATGGTTGGCAGACACTTTCACATTCAGATTGTCGGGCATACGGACACCGCCGGTGCAGAAGACGCGAATCTCCGCGTAAGTCAAATACGAGCCAATAGCGTCCGCGCCTTCCTGGTGACAAACGGAATTGATCCCAAGCATCTCACTGCTGTGGGTGTGGGGGCAAGAGAACCAGTGCGGGCAGAGTTGACAGAAGAAGATAAAGATCTCAACCGCAGGGTAACCTTCCAGGTTGCCATTACTCCAGCCCGCGGCGAATAAGGTAATACGGTTAAGCTCCGCGTAACCACCTGAGAGCTGGGATTTCCCTGCTCTCTCTGACACCGATGATGGTCGAGTGTTCCATGCTGGTCGCATGTTTGCCCCGGATTCAGAAATGGATGAAACCTCTTTAATCAAGAAGAAAGTGTGCTTGCTGGGATCTTTTGCCGTGGGCAAGACCAGTCTGGTGGAGCGTTTTGTTTATAATCGTTTTGAGGAAAAATACTTAACCACAATTGGGGTAAGGGTAAGTCAAAAAATTCTTCCGCCCATGCGAAATCCCGAGAGCAAGCAACTGACTCAGTTTAACTTCTTGATTTGGGATATTGAGAGGATGGCAAAATTCGACACTGTGGTTAAAAACTATTACCGCGGTGCTGCTGGGGCATTGGCGGTGGTGGATCTGACCCGGCCAGAAACCATTCCCGACCTGCAAGAAATTGGCGATAAGTTCCACTCGGTGAGTCCCACCGCACAGCTTGTTGTACTCGGGAACAAACTGGATATCTTTCAGCAAGATACCAAAGCTCTCACCCTTCTTGAGAAAACGGCCTCCCAATTTTCCAGCGAATATCTCTTAACCAGCGCGAAAACCGGGGAACGGGTGGAGGAAGCGTTCCTGACCCTGGCAAGAAAAATAGGGTGGCAATAGATGAATGAGGCTGCATTAAGGCTGATGGCCCACAAGAACTTAGGGATGATCCGATTCAAGCCTGACTTCATCATTGTGAAGACAGACGATATTGCCAAGCGGACACTGCAAAGTACCATACAACCATTGCCAGGAATGAATCTCTTCGAAGTTTTTCCAGAACTCATCGGCAACGAAGAGTTGCTAGACGAGGTTTTAGTTGGGAAACAGCCAGATTTCCGTCTGGACTATGTAAACAGAGTGGATACTGACCGGCGGGTCCATTTTATAAATCTGCTTGTACTCCCGGACGAGCAAGCCGGTGGCGGACTTCTGATCGTTGAGGATGTGACCGAGCGTGCCAAAATGCTGCAGGAGTTGAGCCAACAGAAATACGAGCTCATGCTGTATAAAAGCGGTTCGGTATCCCCCAAGCAGTTTTTGAGCGAGAGTATCTTGGGAAACTCACCTGCTATCCAAAAGGTACGAGCAACGATTCAAAAACTGAGCAAGGTACCCAAGGCAACGGTCTTGTTAATGGGAGAGACCGGTACGGGGAAAAACCTGGTGGCCCGGGTTATTCATTACAGTTCCATGCCACCTGATGCCCCGTTTGTGGATATCAACTGTGCCGCCCTCCCCGAAACGTTGATCGAAGCAGAGCTTTTCGGTTACGAAAAAGGCGCTTTTACCCATGCAATGGTTTCGCGGCCAGGATTGTTGCAGGAAGCAGAAGGCGGCACCATCTTCCTGGACGAAATTGGAGAGGTACCCCTGAACCTGCAAGCAAAGTTGCTTTCGGTCATGGAGACGAAAACCTTCCGCCGCCTTGGCAGCAACAAACCGGTGGAGGTTAAGGCCCGCACCATTGCCGCAACCAATCGGGATTTGCAAGAGGAGGTTGCTGCGAGAAGGTTTCGTGAAGATCTGTATCATCGCTTAAATGTGGTTGCTCTGAGTCTGCCCCCGTTACGGGATCTGGGGGAAGATATTCTGATTATCGCGGCTCATTTCCTGAAAGTCTTTAACATGGAATTCAAGAAAAAGGTAAAGGGACTCACGAAAGCTGCCCAGAAGGCGTTACTTGGCTATTCCTGGCCGGGAAATGTGCGAGAACTGAACAATTGCCTGGAGCGGGCGATGATTTTTATTGAAAAGGATTGGATTGACGAACCGGATCTCGTTATTGGCAATCCTAAGCAAATTTTGGCCTCGCAGGAGTGGACCATCCCAGCCACCGGGATTGTTTTGGAAGAGGTAGAGCGTCAACTCATTATGTCTGCTTTAAGACGAGCTGATGGCAACAAGAGCAAAGCGGCTCGCTTACTAGGGCTCACCCGCGACACCCTCCGTTATCGTCTGGATAAGTATGAACTCGGTTAAAACCTCTGAGCCGTATCACCCACCAGCCTGGTAATTTCCCCCATTTTTTTGTTGCTTGCTAACCTTCTGTATTGAGAACTCCCATTTTAATATCATTAGATTTCGAATAGTTGTCCACGCAATTGGATATGGATAATCCAACTGGCAAGAAAATTGTATTTGCACAGATGAAAAAGAGTGAAATATGAAACTCATATGTCCAGAATGTAACAAACAGAACGAAATGAGGCCCGATGATTTAATGGGGCGTTTTTATGTATGTCAACATTGCAAGCATATTTTTTTGTGGGAGGAAGCGCGAACAATCAAGCAGGAAACCCCTTAAAAGCATCAGAAAACCGTAAAATCCTCCCAATGAGATTCTCCGGCCACGTGAAATTCCACGCTCTCATCTGCTGTTTCTCACATGAATAAGAACGTTTCAGTCTGAAGACCTGGAATAGTAGCACTCGAGAATTTCTTTTCTTTCCAGCAACTCTTCAGGTGGGGGAAGCAGTCACTTTGCTCGCACGCTCCTGAAACTGGGTGATACAACTTCCACTGTGGGGGAGATCCCCCGAAATTGTATCTCTGTGTGCTGAGCGGATTTTTCTCACATCAGAAAAAATCTGTTAAATTTTAACTAGTTAACATCATGATAACAGATGATTCGTCTGTTGGCACCCGACTTGAATAATCCCGAGTAGACACTACACGCTTGAATAAAACTGAACACTAACCCGAGGGAGGAATAGACAAATGTTAAAGGACTTCAAAGAATTTGCCATGAGGGGCAATGTGGTTGACATGGCCGTTGGCATCATAATCGGTGCGGCCTTCGGTACCATCGTCAAATCACTGGTTGCAGATATCATTATGCCGCCAATTGGCCTGCTATTAGGTAACGTTGATTTCAGCAACCTATTCATCGTTCTGAAACAGGGTTCGGTTGCAGGACCTTTCGCGACTGTTGCTGACGCCCACAAGGCCGGTGCGGTGACCATTAACTACGGGGTGTTCGCAAATACGGTTATTAGCTTCCTTATCATTGCCTTTGCCGTGTTTCTTCTCATCCGTGCAATCAACAAATTGCAGCGGGAGGAGGAAGCCCCGCCAGCGGAACCGAAAACCAAAGAGTGTCCCCACTGTTTTTCAACAATACCCATTAAGGCAGGACGTTGTGCGCATTGCACCTCTGAGTTGACAGCAGAGGCAGTATAAAATAGCGACAAAGGAGATACAAATGTCCAACAAAACGAAGAAGGTTCTCACTGTTATGTTTGTCGTCAGCGCTCTTGCCTTCGCTGGTTGTGCCTCCACCATGAGCACAGATGTCAGTGAGTTGCAGAGTCAGCTGAGGCAAAAGAATGAAACCATACAGACGCTCGAGGCCAGCAACAATGATAAGGACAGTCTCATTGCTCAGTACCAGAAGGAACTCGTCGAGCAGTCCAAGGCTGCCTCAGAGGCCAAGATGCAATACCAAACGGCTGTGGAAGCCAGCGAGGCAACGTTTTCCCCTGAGGAAGCATTGCTACCACCTGGAGCGAGTCCTGGTGAATGCTTTGCCCGGGTTTTTGTGCCTCCTGCTTACAGAACGGCAACCGAGCAAGTACTGGTCCGAAGCGCCTCCGAGCGAGTTGAGATCATTCCGGCGAGCTACGAGTGGGTCGAGGAGAGGGTTCTGGTGGAGCCTGCATCCAGCCGGATGGAGGAAGTGCCTGCTGAGTACAGATGGGAGAGTCAAAGAATCCTGGTAAAACCGGCCCACACGACCTGGAAAAAAGGCCGCGGGCTCATTGAGAAAGTCGACCATACCACCGGCGAAATCATGTGTCTTGTGGAGATTCCTGCCCAGTATAAGACGGTAAAGCAGAAGGTTATGGTGAAACCTCCGAGCCACCGGCTGATAGAGATCCCTGCGGCTTACAAAACGGTCAAGGTCAGGAAGTTGGTTTCTCCGGCACAGGAGAAGCGGATACCCATTCCTGCTCAGTACCAAACCATCACGAAAACGGAGCAAGTTTCCGAGGGCAAGATGGAATGGCGCAGGGTTCTGTGCGAAACCAATGTCAGTCCACAGATTATCTCCAGGGTGCAAAGTGCTCTGCTGAAGGCTGGTCATGATCCCGGGCCCATTGATGGTATCCTTGGTCGGAGAACCAATGCTGCCATCAAGACCTATCAGAAGGAAAAGGGGTTTGCAACCGGTGGATTAACGTATGAAACCCTGAAAAGCCTAGGCGTCACACTTGGCTGATAGCCTCGTTGAAATCCAGCGTGCAACGTGAGACCCCGTGGAGCCATATCAGCTCCCGGGGTCTTTTTCTTTGGGTCGTGACCAGAACCCCATCCAGACAACCTTCTCGTATCCCTCCCTTTCTGTCCCCGCCATACTCTTAGGCTGAGCGCTGCATTGGACTTTGTCATCTCCAATAGCAAATGGTCCTCCCTCAGACCTGCAGCATTACTCTGCCCACGCCCGTCGGCATGGATCTTGCTCCGATTGTCTAATGGTATGTGGTCTCCCTTCCAATAATGCTCTAAGTAGATGAGAACACAGTGAAAGCGTGATCTCAGCGAATGGATACATGCCACACATTCTTAAGGGATCGGACTTTTTGTTGCACCACAGGGTTTCCTGTGGAACGCAATGAGTGCAGAACAGACGGTCAGTATCGTTTTGTCATAGCAACCTTTGACCGTAAGCTGGAGCGTCAGGCCGTACCATGCAAGCAAAAAGAGAAGCGGGGATGAAAAGATACCGCATCTGGCTCAGCGGTTTTCTGTTGGCTGTAGTTTGGTCTGTACCGCTGAGCTTTGCTGTTGAACCAGAACCAGTGGCGGCCATACATACTGAGCCGTGTATCAATGACCGGCTGGGCCCAGATTCAGGTGAGTTGCCTGAGGCATCAGAGCTCGGACGGTGGCTGACAGCCCGGGGAGACCTGGATGCACGGGCCAGTCTGAAGGATTGGTATCACTGTGGCGCGGGAATTCCTCAGGATCAAGGAAAAGCAGCAACGTATCAGCCAACACCAGGTTTGCGAGGCAACCGTGGAGAACAATACACGCTGGATCGTAGCAATGCCACGAAACCAGGTCTGCTCCGGAATATGCAAGAGCCCACGGCATGGTATGGTAACGCTAAAGAACAGGGTTTGGCGAAAGCCCGTTACAGCCTTGTTACGGTGCCTGCCTCAGGTAGAGGGTTGGCGCGGAATCAAGACGTTGCCGATTATACTGCCGGGAGACAACAGAACGGGCATGGCCGAGCATCGAGTGTTGGGGTTCGTCAGGAACCTTCTTCAGAGCAATGGGAAGGTGTTTCAATGGGGACGGCCTGGCCCATCGCTTCTGGGTACGTGGTAACCAACAATCACGTGATCTCCCAAAGCAACGACGTAGTCCTTATTACCACATCCGGCCAGCAGATACGTGCGTGGGCGGTAATTCGGGATGAGGCTAGCGATATTGCACTCTTGGAAGTAAGCGATTCGTATAAATTGCCCCCAGCCCTGCCTCTGGCCACCTCCCAACCCCAGCTGGGTACCAGTGTGTTTACTGTTGGGTTTCCCCGGATAGATGTCATGGGGAGTACACCGAAACTGTCCGACGGTGTGATCAGCGATGTCAATGGTCTGGATGGCGATCCCGGGAGTTACCAGACCACAGTGCCTATCCAGCCTGGTAATAGTGGCGGGCCTTTGCTAAACATGAGGGGCGAAGTAGTGGGCGTAGTCAGATCCATGTTGGGGATGACTGACGAGACGCATGATAGAATTCTGGTTCTGAAAAATGCCAGTTGTGCCCGGAAGATTGAGTTCGTCAAAGAGTTGTCGGCTCTTTTGCCCCGGCACGATCCCGTCATCAGAGCGTTGCCAAGCCATCCCGATAGTCTGGAGACACTCGCCGAGAGGGTGCAAGGCTCGGTACTGATCGTAATAGCACGGTAGCTGAGAACGACACTCGGGCAACACTATACTCTGGCACCTTGTTGCCACTTGCTCACCATTTCAGCAATGGTGTACTGTTTAAGTCATCAGTCTGTACTGGGCCTCTCTTTTTGACTTTTCCTGCACACGTAACCTCATCACTCCCAACCTTAGGGGATATAACCTCAGTCGCTGGGGGAGATCCCCCAATATTGTGTCTCTATTCCTCTGGAACAATTTTCTCTTATAGCAAATAAATTAGTTATTTCAGTTGTTTACAACTATATAGCAACGTGATCCAGGTATTGGCACCCCCCTTGAATACCTGCAAACTATTCAGACAACTGAGAAACTCAAACCATGTTAAAGGAGATTACATCATGCGAAAGTATCATCTAACTGGGCTGGCTCTTTTCGCCATCACTGTTCTACTTATCAGTTGTGCTGCGCAGAGGGCAGAGGTTCCCTTTCGGCCGTATGATTTCAGTG
>CAYFXH010000016.1:0-6561 GCA_964346905.1 uncultured Desulfobacteraceae bacterium
TGGGTATGGACCATGTTGGTTACGCCCGCCCCGGTGCCGCCAATGGGAAACTTGTTGCTACCCGCGGGAAATTGCCGGCTCTTCAGGTCATCCATCAGCGGCTTCAGCTTGGCCTTGTCATCCACCATGAACTCTATATTGTTCCGGGTGGTGAAGCGCAGGTAGCCGTCACAGTGCTTGTCGGCAATGTCGCAGACTTCTCGAATGAAATCTACACTCATCAAGCGGACGCCTCCCACCCGGACGGTATAGACTTCGGCGCCATTTTCCGAAACATGGACGAGAACCCCAGGCTCGAGAATTTCGTGATATTTCCATTTGCCGTAGTTTTCCGTGATGCGGGGCGGGAAAAACTGCTCATAGTGCGGAGGACCGATATCGGTGATTCGGTCTTTCATTGGTTCATTGGGATCGAAAGCCATGGTGTTCACCTCCTAGGCATGGTGTTTCTCGCGGAAAGCCTTAGCGTCGATCTCCCAACCGCCGGGCACATCTTCGCGATCGTAGAAAATGTAGGGATTGTAACGTGGCGTGTTGATCATCCGTGGATCGGGCTCACGCTCAACCGCTTTGAGGAACTCCCTTAGGCCGAGACGTTGAATGAGCTCGCCCAGCCGCTCACGGTTCTTGCCGTTTTCCATCCACCAATCCCACATCCTCTCAACGAACTCATGGAACTCCTCGAAAGGCTCTTCCATTCTGATAAAAGGAATAACGACGCTAGAAAGCTGGGCACCCTCGAGGATGGGGGCCTTACCACCCACCAGGATGGTGGCACCCACGTCAGTTCCCGGCCACAAGGCCCGGGGCATAACGTTAATGCAGTGCATGCAGCGGGTGCAGTCTTCATCATAGATCTTCAGGTTCTTGCCGTCCCAGTCAATGCAGCGGGTGGGACAAAGGTCGCAGACCTCTTTCTGTATGTCGAGTTCAGTCGGTCCCGTGTCGTGAGCATTCCCGTTGGGGGCGAACTCGCCGGCTGCGTACGCCCGAACGGCCTCTTGGTCAATCCTAATGTTGTCACGCCAGGTGCCGATTATGGAGCAATCGGCCCGGGCAATGGCGGCCACGCAGTCATTGGGGCAGCCGGAAGTCTTGAATTTGAACTTGTAGGGGAACATGGGACGATGGAGCTCGTCCTGGTATTCATTGGTTATGTTGTGGGTAATGGCCTGAGTATCTAAAACAGACCACTCGCATCGGGCCTTGCCCAGACAGCAGCTGGGGGTGCGCATGTTGGAGCCGGAGCCACCCAGATCCATGTTTAAATCGTGAGTCAGATCGTAGAAGAGAGGCTCCAGTTGATCTGTGGTGGTACCGAGTAGGATGACGTCACCGGTGGAGCCGTGCATGTTAGTCAGCCCACTGCCGCGCTTTTCCCAGAGATCGCAGAGCCCTCTAAGGATTTTCGTGTTGTAAAACTTGCTCGAAGGCTGATTGACACGTAACGTGTGAAAGTGGGCCACGTTGGGGAAAAGGTCGGGGCGATCGCAGTAGCGGCCAATAACGCCGCCGCCATAACCCAGTACACCCACAATGCCACCGTGCTTCCAGTGTCCCTCTTTATCCTCGTAGGATTTTTCTAATAGTCCCAGGAGGTCCTCACACATGGGCTTCCTCTCTGCCATGTGTTTCACGTCCGAGACAAAGCTTGGCCAGGGCCCCGTTTCCAGCTCGTCCAGCAGGGGGGTCTTGTGTTTCAAAGCCATTCCGTCTACCTCCTTGAATTGGAAATTCGTTAAGCGAATTCAAATTCACCTTAACCGTGGAACTCTCACCTCCCCTCTCGCAGATGGCATTGATAGAAGAATAGAGCTATCTTTTTCTATAGACTTCAATAGTTTAACAGTATCAAGCATTGGATGGGATAGCTGAGATGTACAGCTCAGACCATTATTAGTGAATTTATTCACTCAATACTTAGTGCTTGTATAAACGTTCTTTTGGATTTTGTCAATCAAAATATGTCCAAGGAAGTACACGAAAGGGCGACGTGGTCGGGTAGAGGCGGAGAAGTTCTTGCCCTGCCGAATACTGGCATTCATCTTACCCGGGGAATAGCGAGACTCGATGTCCGGTTAGGCCGGTCAAATTGGCGGGGCAGTTAGCCGTTAACCCTGGCACGAAGCCAGGTAAGTCAGCACTTTGGTGGAGCCACTTGTTTGTGGGCTGAAAGTCATTGTTTGGTGCGATAGCGAAGCCACCCCGTATAAGGTCGAGTCGACCAGATAATTGGGGTCGACCTCGAAAATCAGTGCAGTCGACATATGGCCAGGTGTGACCAGCAAAAGCTCCACGTAATGGTCTATTCAGCAATCTCCTTTTCTTCTTTATCCAGATCGGCGTGCTCGGGTAGCAGGTACAGGGTGGTGCTCCCGCTGGACCAGTATTTCAACTGCCCATCACTGACCATCTCGTTGATGATTTTTTTGACTTGACGCATTTTCATGTCGGGAACTGCTTTGCAGAGCTCGTTGAAGTAGTGCTTCGTCTTCCCCTTTTTCGATTTCATCAGATCAATAATCGCCTGCTTTACTTCCTCGCTCATCTTTTCCTCCTTAAGAAGGGGCTGGTGTAGCCTAAATAGTGAATAAATTCACTCAATAAATTATACTATAATCCAGTGTGCCTTTTTGTCAACAGAAAAACGGAGAGGGGCAGCGCAGAGAAGAAAAGGAGAGACTCCAGTCTGCTGAAGGGGTTTACCCGGATGGAGGTGGCGGTTTGATTCTGTATTTTCAGGGTCGGAGGAAACGCCATTGTTTGCTATTATTGCCATGTATAATGAAAAGTTGGGACCATTAATGGGACCATTAATCTGTCACATGCGATTCAGCGGGACAGAAGAGCGGTTATTTCTCTGGAGATCGAGGTTTTTGCATGTCTCTGAAGAAACAGCTGGAAGATTTGGAGATCTTTCGCGCCACCAACAATGAGCCGGGCATCGCCAATGCCTGCTTCAGAATAGGCGACGTGTACTTGAAGAAAGGAAACTGGAATAAGGCCAAAGAATACCTGAGAGAGGCAAAGGCCATTTCTGGAAAAATTGGCAGCGAGGAAGGATGCGCCCTAACCGCCATCGGTCTCGGAGATATTTACCGGAACACCCAAAACCCTGAGACCGCCCGCACTCATTATGAACAAGCCCTTGATTTCTTTGAAAAACAGGGGGACGAGAAAAATATTGCTAACCTGATGGAGAGATTGGGAGAGCTGTCTAGAGATCAAGGTGATTTCTCCCGGGCCCTCGTGGCTTTCAGCAGGGCCAAGGATATCTGCCAGACCCACAATGACCAACTTGGGACAGCTCACTTCAATGAGCGAATGGCTCTGGTGTACCGAGACCAGGATGAATTTGAGCGCGCAATAGAGAGCTTTGAGGAAGCGTTGAGCTATTATGAACAACACCGTGTTGCGGATCGACTTGCCTTTGTTCTTGCCGGTTTGGGTGAGTTGCAGTACAAGGTGGGACAGCCCCACAAGGCTCTGAAATGCTTAAGCCAGGCCGTGCACCTTTACCAGAAGTTGGGAGCTAGAAGACCCGCCGAAATTGTGGAAGCAGAGATAACTGCCATTGAAGCCACTCTGGAAGATAAGAACAAGAGCAGGGATCCGCGTTGAGCTCTCCCCCTGCCCTGCCCCAATTATACGCGGTTGCGTTCACCCTTGACATGTGATCGGGAGATAGTTAGGCTTTGGCGCACGTCTAGCCAAGAAATCCGAAATGTTCCTTCGTTCTTCCCACCCTACGAGCGGCTCCTCAGCTCCGAGGCGTGAATAGACCTCAGATGGCTGATGTGGGATGTGGGATCTGAGATGTCGAGAGCTCAATAGCTCGGGGGAAGGAGCTTAATCTCACAGCCATTGTTTATCTTGGTTGCGGATTTGGATACTCGGTATCCGGATTTGAGGAGCTTCAGCTCAGTGAGGATGTTATACCTTTTTAGGATTAACCTTGGAGAATATAGTATGGGAAAAAAGGAAGAAGTTTCCGAGGATACCGTCTTTCGGGCTCTGAGGCGCCAGCTCTTAGCGACACCCTATTCGGCTCCACTCCACTACAATTTAGGTCTTGCGTATGCTCGGCGGGAGCAGCTGGATGAATCGATCACAGCCTTCCAACAGGCCATAGCTTTGGACCCTAAAATGGTTGAGGCATACATCAACCTTGGAGGAGTTCACCTGCGCAAGGGCAATTTGGAGGCTTGCATCGAAGCAAATCAAAAGGCACTGGAGATAAACCCGAACCATCCTCTCGCTCATAGTAATCTGGGCTTTGCCCTGATCCAGCAGGGAAAACAAGATGAGGGTATGCTTGAGTACCAGAGGGCCCTGGAAATCGATCCCAATCAAGCTGCGGTGAGGGCTAATCTCGGCGGCGCCTATTTCCAAATAGGTGATCTTGAGGGTGCGATTAGAGAAAATCTCAAGGCACTTGAATTGAATCCTCACTTTGCTCTGGCCCACAACAACCTGCTCCATGCATATCGGGCGGCCGGCGACCTGGAGGCTGCAAGAACCCACTGTCAGAAGGCACTGGACCTCGGCTTTCAGGTAAATCCAGAACTTGCGCAAGAGTTGGGCTGCGAGGAAGATGAGTGATATCCGATTCTGGTCTATTGGCGAACCGGCCCGGTTGAACAATGATCTCGTGGCAGAGCCCTTTCTAACATTGGGTGCTCCGGGGGAGCAGTGGGATTGTGATGGGAGTAACTGGTGACAAGGAGGTGACCAGGTCGCAATGAGGACGTTGCTCTTCCACTGCTGGCTAGGTGGAAGGTTTTGGGATGTCTTGGGCAGGGGTGCTCAGTGATAATTCAACCAGAAAATTCGTATGTGATAATAAAATACACGGTAAGACTCAAGAGTGGTGAGATTGTCAAAGGAGATCCCGAGCGCGGGTTGGCCCACATGGAGTTTGTAACCGGTTACAATCAAGTACTCCCGGGGTTGGAGAGGAGACTAATCGGGATGTCGCAAGGCGATGAGGCGGAGATTACGGTATCACCAGAAGAGGCTTTCGGTCCGCATGATCCCACGCTCATCCAAGAGAAAACCTTTGAAGAGTTTCCAGAGGGTAGAAATCTGGAAGAAGGCCGCTGGACTCGGGCCACTAACCCAAAACATAGGGTGACGTTCGGGTATCTGGTCCTGAAGAAAAAACCGGACCGGGTCGTTCTTGATTACAACCACCCCCTGGCTGGAAAAACTCTTATCTATGATGTGAGCGTGGAGAAGGTCAGAGAAGCGAGCCGAGAAGAGCTAGAGATTCTCAGGCCTTGCGAGTTCGGGGAGTTGGGGTCGCCGCCTATGGATTAGGCTGAAGTTCGAAATCCTAAATCCGAAGCACTAAACAAATCCCAAGTTTAAATATCAAATGTTTCAAACAAGATAAAGTTCGCTCAAATCTGCAATTCAAGAGTTTTGGTGATTTGAATTTGGGACATTTGAACATTGTTTCGGATTTCGACCCGCCTGCCCGCCATGCGAGCAAGGCGAGGCAGGTATTAGGATTTCGGATTTGCCGTGGGCTATGCAAGCTGCCGGCAATGGTAACTGGCTTACGATTTCAAGGATCATTTTGAGGTATTAAGCTTAGGACCACGGAGCTATGGCAAAATTAACTCCTGAAGAAGAAAAGAAAAAAAGGGCGATCTTCGAGGCTATGTCAGCAAAAGCCCAGAAGCGCATTCTCAGTAAGGGCTATGATGAGTGGGATCCTTTTATGAAGCCCAAGGAACCATTGGCTTACAAGTTGAGGCAAGAGGCCAAGGGTGAACGGGTCAGTCTGGACTCAGGCCACGAGCTCTACGAGAGATTTTTCGCCGAACGTAAGATCACCGACTATTCAGCTGAGTATGTCAAGGGGGTCTTGGAAATAGCACAGGGCCTTTTCCGCGATCAAGATAGGTACCTGGCTATGTATGATTTCAGCTGTTGGTATGAAAAATGGCACGAAGAACACGAAGGGACAGAATAATTGAGTTTTAGTTGCGTGGTGAGCTATTTTTAGTGTGAATCGCAATGAGGACGTTGCTGCGTATAGTATATCGACTATGAAACGGACCATACAACTACGAAAGAAAAGACGGAAGAAATACCACTGTCATTGTTGCCGCAAAGACCAGTTGTTTTGCTGGATCTGTGACTGCGGTTTTCAGATCTGCCTTGCCTGCATGCAAGAGAACCAGTGGGGGATCAGCGGTAACTCGGTGACCTGGATTTGCCCAGACTGTGGTGATCTTCGCGGTATTTGACACCATATAGTACCCTTTTCACCCCCCAGACCCCTACCCGCTAGAAGCGATCATGAACGCTCACCCAGAATTCATAAAACTTTATCAAAATGATTCGGGTTGCAATGTTATAAGGTCTATCCATCGACTTATATCCAGCGGGGAGACAGTTTACCGTTGGAAAGGTCCGCAGACGTCCTTCGCCGAGCCGGGAGATCTCATTTCTCCCTCAGCAGCCAGGGATCAGACCTTGTTTGAGGGAAAACCCCTAAAACTTTCGGAACCTTTGGTTCGACATCTCGCTCCCCTCAAATCGGGACGGGTT
>CAYFXH010000016.1:6584-47179 GCA_964346905.1 uncultured Desulfobacteraceae bacterium
AAATAAGGGCTTAGATGGCTATAAGCTCATCATTGTTCCTGGTGGGTGGGCTAGTCTAAAAAGCGGAGAATTGGGAGCCGTCGGTCGAGAGGAGCTACGAAGGTATGTTAAGAGGGGCGGAGGATACCTAGGACTTTGTGGCGGTGCCGGTCTTGCTCTCCAGGTGGATGAAGGGCTATCGCTGGTACCTGTCACACGAAAGTCTATGGCTGAGCGGCTCCCTAACTTTAGCGGCTCCATTCGGGTTCGCCGAACCAGCACTCATTCTTTCTGGTGGGGACTTCAAGAAGAAATCTCGCTTCAGGTCTGGTGGCCTTCACAATTCGAGCTAGTTGATCACAAGAGAATTCAAGTACTTGGCCGGTATGGATCCCCGGAAAAAGATTTCTGTGTATCTGATCTCAATGTGTGTGCCACAGAGGGCGCAGGCTTTGACTGGGAAAGCTTAGAGAGAGACTATCAGATCAATCTGGATCCTGCGCTGATTCTCGATGAGCCTGCCGTTCTGGAGGGAAAATATGGTAAAGGGCGGGTGCTTCTCTCCTATCCTCACCTAGAAACCCCTGGAGATTCAGGGGGTAACATGGCCCTTTTTAATATCTGGCACGATTTGCTGGACACGTGTGTTCTTGAGTGCAACGGTGATCCAGATGAGCTAAACCGGGCAAACATGATTCAGGTGAGCGAGCAAAGGCTGGAACGGCTGCAAGAGATGGGTCGAGAGGCCGAGAGCCTTGTTGCTCTTGGTGAGAGCTATAATCTATGGTCTTGGCGAAACCCTTGGTTGCTTCAATGGAAACGAGGTATCCCCGGGGCTGAGTTTGGTACTATTTTTGTCCTGCTGCAGGGGCTAGCAAAGGAGCTGGAACAGTCAGGTGGCATGGCAGCTATACCCACTCCGCAAACGATAGACGAACAGTTCGACAAACTGGTAGACCTCTGGAGATTGTTCCACAATAAAGGTCGAGATTTGTTGAAGGAAGAGGCACGGGAGCTGGATGCTAGGACGACCAAAGGTGGTATGGAGTTGAGTACTCAAGTACGAGTCTTGCGGACTGAGATGTTCAACTGTGTTCAGTGCTATGGAATCAGAAGCTACGGTGGTCTTTATCGTCAGCTTCTGGACCAGATTGATTTTCTTCTTCTCGGAGCGTTGCTGGCAGACCCTGGTCGATCATGATATTTCACCGTGTGTATATAATACATACTTCTTGTTCCACATTCCGCTATCCGAACTCCGAGTTCTTTCGCTCCTCCCCTCTTCCATCTTTGGTGTTCGCGGGTGCTGGTAGAGATGCTGGCATGCCTGAGAGGTCCCATTGACCAAGACGAACGGCACAAGACAATAGCATTTGATGTTTTTGTCCTCACTTCCTGCTGCCTCCTGGGCAGGGAGCCTGTACTATGGAGACTCGTACAGGACAAATTTCCCAACTCCTGATGGGGATTCGGAAACTTTATTGAAGTGACGTGGAGGGAAATGGGGGCCGTAAACAAGCAAATGGCCATGCCAAGAAGCCCGCAGCGTCTCTTCCAAAACGGAGAAAGGCTTATCAGGATAGAGGTAGAGTATGTCATAGGGACTGAGGTCGGCTAGCAGGTAATCTTCAAGCAAAAAGACAACATTACTGAGCTCGAGTTCGTCGCGAATTTCCAGCGATTTCTTATAGAGACTTTCATCGGTCTCATAGCCTGTAACCCGAGTGAATAAAGAACCGATCAGTGCTACCTTACCGTCTCCGCTGCCGAGTTCTGCCATATGACCGTACCGGTCCAAATGGAAATAGCAAAAGGCGCGATAGACCTTTCTTGCATCAGAAACTGCCCACATGCCCGATTTTGTGCTGCGGTATGGCGGCAAGCCGCCATTCAGTCTCAGAGACCTGTAGAAGTTCTGGAATGCCTCTTCGATCCTGTTGTAGGCAGCACCTCTTTGCGCAAATTGCTTTCTCATGTTGATATGGGGCTGTCAAACAGGCTTCTACCCCGTTCTTGTGAATCTTTTTTGGTTAATAATTGTAAGGGGTTGTGTCAATGTTGGCATCGGACATGGAAGTGGGACAGGAGATTCTCTGGACTGCTACTGCATGGCTTCCGGAGTGGGAGGCAGGAGGAGCGGTATAATTGGTCCGACGTTCACCAGACTTTGAGAGCCACGCCCTGATTGGGCGTGGCTGATGTACCCGCATTTGATTGAGCGTTTTTCTCCGGATAAAGAAAAACCAATGGGAACTCTACAGGCTATATTTGCAAAATATGTGCAGAAAAGAGTGTGGTCAAGGCTTTAGCGGTCCACGCGCTCCTTCATTTCTTTACCGACCTTAAAATATGGAAGCTTCTTTTCCTTGACCTGAATAATTTCTCCCGTTTTTGGATTACGCCCCTGATAACTACTGTAACTCTTGACTTTGAAACTGCCGAAACCTCGGATTTCGACACGATCGCCTCTGCCAAGCGATTCAGCCATGGAGTCGAAAACCACATTCACGACACTGGCCGAGTTCTTGATCGTAATACCCTCCTCTTTTGCTATTCGTTCGATGAGCTGGCTCTTGTTCATTTCCGCCTCCCTCCCCGCTAAAATGTTTAACCCCAGTATCCCCCTTGCTTAAGGAGGGTAAGACCATAATCCGAGTAAAGAGCAGCGGTTTTAAAATTCTCCTACAAACTATCCGAAGCCATACATTTTGTCAACGATAAATTTAGATAATTAACTAAAATAATTACTAAAAAACCGAAGAGGCGCAAAAAGGACTACGATGAGGCCTTATCGATGCCCATTCGGAGCTAGGATGGTAATCAGTTAAGTACTGATGAATTATGAATTTAGGGACTGCAGGTTTGAGGTTTGTAAATGAAAAAAACCTTAATTTCAAATTACTTAGAATTAAAGAATGACAGAGCCGTCTCGGTAGTAGCCACCCTTGACCGATACCGCCGGATATACCAAGCAGCGGCGACCCAGCAGGGTACCCGGATTAGTAACCGAATTACAGCCCGTCTCTGTATCATCGCCAATGATAGCACCGAACTTTCGCAGGCCAGTATCGTATCTTTTCCCGTCAATCTTTACGCTTACCGGCGTGTCGATTATTTTGAGATTTGCGAGTTTGGTTCCCGCTCCTAGGTTGGTACGATTGCCGAGAATACTGTCACCGATATAAGCAAAATGACCCGCTTTGGCACCATTCAACATGACGGAGTGCTTGATTTCAGTGGTGTGACCGATCACGCAGCGATCACCAACCAGACAGTGGCCACGAATATAAGCACCCTGGCGAATCTCGCAATGACCGCCTATGATGGTAGGGCCCTTAATAAGGGCCCCTGGCTCAACCACACTTCCAGGTCCCACAAAAATGTCCTCGCCCATCAAGGAAGCACCAGCATAGAATACAGTTGCTCCCTCAAGCGGTTCTCCGTCCCGAATCACCTGGTATTTACCTTTGGTGACATCGCCGGGGAGCAAGTGGAACCCTGCTGTGAAAAGCTTTCCCCCATATAAGACCACTGTCTCCGGCAACATTGGGCCGTATTTGTTGAGCTTGTGCACATTGGGTTGCAGTACATCTGAAAAATATGATTTGAGACGAGTAAGAACCTGCCAAATTGGCTCGCCCTCAGCGAAGATTTCCGGGTGGGCCCAATCGCTAAGGTCGAAAAAATCCTCTGCAGCCAGCATTATCTCTCCTCTGGACAACGAATGGACTACTCGGGCTCAGAACCGAAGAACTCCCTCGCCTCCTCCTTAAGAATATCCAGGAGATTTTTCCCTCTTTTTCGAGCGATCTCCCGGGCTTCATCAAGGAGACGGGAAGCGGCAACATCCAGTTCATCATTTTCTGGCAAGGGTTGGCCTTGTTTCTGCAACTTCCAGCGCAGAATTGATCTCGCCAGCTTGAGTTCGCTTTGTCGAAGATGGCTTAGAAAAGATTTAGCTAACATCTTCATATCATTTATGATTTAACAAAAACTACGGTCAGTCTAGCCAAAAAGGTACTGAGCGTCAAGGGAAATAACTCAATGGAATAATGCAGAAGTCAGAATCTAGGAGAAATTAAGGTTCAAGGCGAAGGGTGCAAGGTACAGAGTGGGCTTTTAGACACGAAATCTGCACATAGTGTCATCCCTATCCGGTTACTTGGACCTACATTCATTTCTGCCTTACTGGCTCCTTTTACTCCATTGCATCAGCAACTGTGCGGCCTTCTCAAGGGCCTCTTTACGATTTTTGATCCGACCCTCCCATTGCAGTTCTGTTACGGTCTCTAACAGTTTTCCCACCGTGGGGCCAGGGGAAAGATGCAGATAATTTATGAGGTCGTGACCGCTTACGAGAGGCGGCTCTGCCTCTTTGGGTTTGAGCTGTTGATTGTAAAAATTAAGCCAGTCACCTAGTCGTTGGCGAAGTGGTCGCATGTCTCCTTTTAATGAACGAGGCCCCTGTGTTGCCCTGTAGTCAGAGGCGAAGAGCAAGAGGAGCGGCCAGAAGAGCTCAGGTCCTAGTTTGAAAAAACGTCCCAAAGCTCTCCTCGAAGGGCGTGGGAGATTAAAGAGATGGACAGCACGCATATGCTGACGAATAAGCTGGCTGATGAAATCTATTTCTTTGTTGCTGAAGCGTAACCGTGAGCAGATCGCGGCAGCAAGCCTCGCTCCCACAGCCTCGTGACCGTAGAAGTGGATACCACCGTCTTTGTCTACGGTTTTACAGGCGGGCTTGCCAATGTCGTGGATTAAAACACCGAATTTCAACAGGGATCGTCGAGTACGCTCGCCGGCGATCTTCTGGGCAAGAATCGTCGAAGCCTCTTCAGCAAAGCTTTTCAACAACTCCTGAGGTCTGGCAAGGAAGATTTCCAAGGCTTCTAGCGCTGATAAGCTGTGCTGCAAAACATCCTGGTGATGAAAGTCGTTTTGACGTAAATATCTCAAGGGCTCAGTTTCCGGTAGGATTAACGGTAATATCTTATCCTCATCTAACATCCTGAGGATAGAGCTGGTATTAGAGGCAGAGAGGATGAGTACAAGCTCGTCCCTGATCCGCTCCACCGCCACTTCATCGAGTGACTGCTGTGCTTTCAGTATCCACTGCTTGGTTTGAGACTCAAGGGTGAAACCGTAGGTTGACACCAGCCGATAAGCACGCAGAATACGAAGCGGGTCTTCAGCGAAGGAACGGTATGAGCATGCACGCAACCGGCTTGCACGAATATCGGCAAGCCCGCCGAGAGGATCGATGAGTTCGAGGGAATTACTAGTCTGCCATGTTGAGAGATCTACGGCAAGGGCGTTGACGGTAAAGTCGCGTCGGCTAAGATCCTCTTGGATAGATGGGCCCCGCAGAGGTGAGAGGTCAATATTGTAAACCTGCCCTGTACTGGGTGTCGGCATGGCAGCAGGTATAAGCCGAATTGTACCAAATTTCCGATCGATGATCACAGGCTTGCAACCGGTCTTGCCGGCGAGAGATTTCGCCAAATCCGGAGCTCTTGCGGTTACGAAATCAGCATCTTTGCTGCTACCTCCCAATAGAACGTCTCGTATGAAGCCGCCCACCAAATAGAGCCGATGCCCCTCCTGTGATGCCGTCTCCATAAGTTCGGAGATCATAGCGGAGTTTTCAACGAGATCCTGAATGGACTCTTTTAGCTTGTAGCTTTGATTACCAATCACGTTTTTCCTTCAAGAATGGAAGGGATACGTAATTGTATAAAGGTGAGCATGCATGTCAAGAGTTGTTGCATTCAGGTAGGGCGTTGATGATGAGGGGGTGGGTGCGATGTTGTCTATTTATACTGTATAAATTTGTCGATATAATACTTATACAGTACAAATATTTTCTGATATAAGTAGTTGTACGGTGTACCGAGAGGATAACATACTGTCTAAACAGTACATATCTAGCAGGAAAACTGCGGAGTTTTCGGCAAATATGAGTGGAGTTTTTTTACTGCCTAGACAGTATAAGGCATTGAAATATAAGCAATATATGATTGCCAGCTAAGTTTCTAAAAATTTTACTTGACATCTAGACAGTTTATTTGTACTGTCTAAATCATCTGCCCATCGAATTCCTCCCAGACCATAAAAAGGGAAAAGATTTTGACTACTCGCATGGATAGGGAAACCATTTCAAGCAAGGAACTCCTCGCTCAAACAGGAATATCCAGAGCCACACTGAATAATTATATTTCGCTGAACCTGATTCCATCACCTGCCGTACGCAAACCTGAAGAACCAGGAGGGCCCACGAAAATGGGCTACTTTCCTGCGTGGGCCGTGGAAAGGATAGAAAAGATTCAGCAGTTGAAAAGTTCTGGTATGCGAATGTCGGAGATCGCTGAGCATTTTATGGATGAAGGGAGAGAGAGAAAGGAAGGTGAAGACAAACCTGTGGCTGAGGAAAAACCTGTGGCTGAGTTCGCGTACCAATCTATGGAGCAGATAGTGTTCCCGGCGATTCTGGTGAACCAAAACTGGGAGATTATCTGGATTAACCAGAAGGCTGAAAAGGTGTTCTTCAATGAGCGAGTTCACGAGATCCCTTCCGCGGCTAACCGGAATATTCTCCGGCTTTTGTTGAACAAGGAATTGGTGAAACGCTTTGTAAATTGGAAAGAAATTCTTACGGTGCATTTGCGATTAGGCAAAAGGGATCTGACTGAAGATCGTGTGGAGCAGATATGCCGGCAAGCAAAGGCGTGCCCTCTGGAAGACTTCAAGGATTTATGGCGTGAAGCTAAACCGATACAAGATCGTCCCATCAGCCAACAAGAGCTTATTCTGAAACCTCGTAAGGGTAAAACCACAAGGCACACACTTTTTTCCAGTGATTTTCGCGAAGGTACGCTTTTACTTTACACGCCGGTTAGCATGCAATTGGATCAGATTCTAAATCTGTTGATGGGCAGAGAAAGACTCGTCAAAGCCTTGCTTTCCCGAAGAATCCCCTCGTTAACATCCTTATGTATACTGGTAGGTAGGCTGGAGTCGGCCCTTCATCTGCGGACGGCGCTTCCACCTCACGAATACTTTGATTTGATGAATCAGATTATTTTGATGTCCCACCAATGTTTTAAAGAGCACGGCGGCACTCCAGGCCGGTCAATTCAAGAGGGGGTGGTGTGTTTTTTCCTCTCAGCGCCAGACTCTCCCAGAGAGTATCTTCACCAGGCCATTCAGTGTGCCCAGGCTTTAAGGCAAATGGTCACCGATCTTGATAAGCGCTGGAAATACAAAAAGGTATGGAAAAACACTTTGGAGATGAACATGGGCATTCACTGTGGCGAAGAGTGGTTGGGCACTATACCGTCATCGCTGGCATTTGAGTTCTCTGTCATGGGGGAGACCCTCATAGAGTCAACCAAACTGAGTGAATTTGCCCAAGGCGGAACTATCTGGGCCAGCAAAAGAGTAATTGAAAATATGTTGCCTGCAGATCGTCAGCGAGTGGAATTCGGCGTTCGGCTTGGGATTGGCCAAGAGGGGTTCGTGAGTCCTGGTATCTACTCTCAGGTGAGGGATCTGATCAGCGCTGACGAATTGCATACCAGAGCACTCCGCGAGATAGGCAATCTCGCGGTGACCGAGATAATTAACGTTCACCAGTTGGAATACCGGGATCTCTGACATTCCAACCCAAGAAGAGGGCTTGCCTGATGTTATCTGACAGGTTCACTTATAGTCTGGTCGGTACTTTGTGGATTAGGACTAGGTTTTTTCTCAAGAATGCCACGCAAGCCTTGAGCTTCGCAGATTAGATAATTGCTAGAGGGGGAACAAAAGGTTGAGCGTTTGTTCACCGGTGGAATGATTGACAATCTAAAAGCCATTCCAACCTGATGATCGGGAGGGAGCCATGCAGAACTCCACGGATCAACCACCTCGAGCTCACATTTTGTTGATCGAGCGGAACCGGGGTGCTCTTGCACTGCTCGAAACTATGCTCTGTTGGAGGGGTTATCAGGTTACCACAGCGGCAGACGGTCTTGATGGTCTGGAAAAATTCCGTCACGGTGACTTCCACCTTATCCTCACCAATCTCTCAACTCCCAGAATATCAGGCTGGGAATTAGGTCGCATCGTCAAGAAAAGTGCACCTTCAGTTCCAGTGGCCCTTGTTACCGGTTTGGATTTTGCAGACAGCCCGGATCACTCCCCTTTTGACGTAATTATTCCTGAACCATTCCCTTTCGACGATTTGCAGTGTGTCTTGGATTCTTTGATCCAACGTGAGGATACAGGTGTTCAAGAACAAAGCACACAGGAAAGCACGTCATTCAGCAATACTGACTTATGATTCCATCCTGCTACGGTTTTTCAAATATGTGGTAAGGTGTTCCTGCAGTTCGCGTATTTCCCTGTTAGCGGGCAGCTGACTGCAGAGTTCCTCAATGTATTGCCTCTCCATTACCTGGCGGCATGACGGCGCGAAGTTCAGATCGAATACCCACCCGAGGCGTATCAGTCTCATGTCGTTCTGGTTCCGCACGTAGCTGAAGTCCGGAGATTTCCCCTGCCTAAGTTCAGCGACTATTTCGCGGGCATAAGAAGTGCTCCTGGGTATATCACCTGCGAGGACTTCTAACAGATCGCTTTGCTCTCTCTGCTGCATTATGATCATGCGCCATATGTCTAATTTATCTGAATCACGGAGAAGTCGAGAAAAGAAAAGCTGCTGGGGCGGGAGGCTCGTTGGTAATTCCTTGAGATTATGGTGGCGAATTGCTTCACAGATCATCTCCCTTTTCTCAGGGGAAATACCCTGCAGAACCCTGTGCCGGGACATTACCTCCAGGCCCAGCAGGGCGTGGTCCTCCGATTCACTGTCAATGAAAGTAGAGTAATACTTCCATTGCGAAAATCGGCCGATATCGTGGAACAGAGCTGCCGTCTCCGCCAGCAGCAAATCCTCCACGGCTAGGTCGAGCTCACAGCCCAGAGAAACGATTTCTTTGCAGGTCCGCTCGGTGTGTTTCTCTTTCAGGAGAATGGGCTGCAGTCCATCACTCGGCAGGTTATGGAACTGGCCAACGTATTTTTTGAACCAACGCTTAAAGCAGTCCAAATCACTTTTTCGCATTAGAACACGGCCCTTCAAGCTCTTTAATACGGGCAGGTAAAACTCTCCGAACCGTAGGCTCTACCAGCCAAAGGCTTACCTCTCAGCTTCTTAAAATAACAGAGTCTTTGAGGGGACTCTGAAGTTGTTTCCAGAAGGGATTTCTACTACCTTTGTCATAAAATATGTCCCGGACGCAAAAGCCCAGACAAACGAGTTGGATTATATTTCCACATTAGCAACAATTTCATAGTATAAGGTAGTCAGTAGCCAGAATCCAGTAGGCAAAGAACATAGATCAAGGGGTATAGGCGGACTTGGGGATTGGGGACTGTGGATTGCGGATTTTGAAATTCGAAATTCCAAATTCGAATTGTTTCCCTATTGGACTCGGATTCTTTACTTATAATGATCCATAATGTCTGGAGGGCCCAATATGAGCAAATCCAAGCTCAGGGAAAAATACCTCGGAGCCATGGTGGGAAGCGCTGTCGGGGATGCTCTCGGTGAGCTTGCCTTTCGGTACCCTGAGCGTGAGAAACTTTCTGCAGTGGTTGAGCGCCTTGATCTGCTCCGCTATACAGACGATACCGCCATGGCTATAGGGCTGGCAACTTCTCTGGTTCACAAGGGGCGACTCGATGAACAGCACCTTGGAGAGACCTTTCACCGCAATTTCGAACAAGAACCTTGGCGAGGATACGCAACCGGCCCTCCCACTATCTTTTCCATGGTAGGTTCGATGGAAATCTCCTATGCTGAGGCGGCCCAGAGGTTGTTCGGCGGCAAGGGCTCTTTCGGTAACGGTGCTGCCATGCGCATTGCTCCTCTAGGCCTGTTTTTCCACAATTATCCTGAGGTCTACCAACTGGCCTGTGCTTCGGCAGCCATTACCCACGCGCATCCGGTAGGCAAGGATGGTGCGGCGGTTCAGGCCTGGGCTGTTGCCCAAGCAGTGAAACTTGACGCGCGGGTAGAGTTCCTCCCCGGGGTCTTTGTTCGTAGACTGGCGGAATTTGCTCGTACTCATGAAATCCAGGAGAAGCTGGGACTTTTGGAAACACTGGTCAATGAAGATGTTTCTCCAGCGATTGCTGCGAATCAGCTCGGCCAGAGTGTCGCAGTACATGAGTCCATGCCCTTTGCCGTCTATTCCTTTCTCCTCCACCCCGATTCCTTCGAGGACTGCCTCTATTGTGCTATCATGCATGGCGGAGATCGGGATACACTTGGTGCCATGGCTGGCGCTATCTCCGGAGCGTACCTAGGCATTGACGCCATTCCCTCAGGGTGGCGCTGTAAGCTGGAAAATCTAAAAACCATTGAAAAGCTGGCCCTGGATTTGGCTGATAAGACAGTAGGCAGTAAGCAGCGGGCATAGGGTGGATTTTAGATTGTAGATTGCAGATTGGAGATTGGAGACAGGCAAAACCGGCTAACTGACTCAACCGGCAACTGGCACTAAGCACTCTACAGTAAGCGGTAGATGGCGAATTCTGAACCTGTTACATAGGCGCTGCAATCAGTTTACTGTTCACCTTTCACCGTTTATCCGTACGCTATCCGCTTGTGCGCTCTGCTGAATTTAGTTTAGGGAGTTTTCCATGAAGGAGACCAAAGATCAGATGGAACAAGCGATCTTGGTAGGCCGACATCCTCGCATGGTGAGTGTTGTGCTCAACCGTCCACGCGTGCTCAACAGTCTGAATCTGGAAATGATTCGTACCATCGAGGAAGTTCTAGCCGAGGTTGAGGCCAACGAGCGCTTCGAATTCGTCCTGATGTATGGGGCCGGAGAGAGGGGTTTTTGTGCCGGAGGGGATATCAAGGCAATTGCCCAGGCTGTGCAGCAAAATTCTCCCGTCCCAGCGGACCAGATTCTGGAGGAAGAGTACGACCTCTGCTTGCGGCTCCATCGTTTCCCGAAGCCAGTGATTGCCCTCGCCGACGGCATTACCATGGGGGCTGGTCTGGGTCTGGCCGCCGGAGCTGACGTGGTGGTGGCTACAGAGCGTACCCGGATGGCCATGCCAGAGACAAGAATCGGATTCTTCCCGGATGTTGGGGCCACGGGATGGATGTTCCAAAAATGCCCTCGAGGCTATCCCGAGTATTTGGGGCTTACAGGATATGAGATGGTCGGCGCAGAGGCTGTTCGCGTAGGCTTCGCCAGCCACTTGGTGCGATCAGAGCATTTGCCAGGACTGATAAAAGTTCTCGAGGAATATTCAGCAGGGCTTTCGCGGCCAAGAACCCAAGCAGCGCAACAACTAACCGCTGAGCTCGATCGCTTTTTTGACAAGAATATTCCCAGCAAACCAGAGATGGACGAGTGGGTGGCCACCTATTTTGGGGGCAAAAGTTCAATGATCGAAATCATGGAATCATTACGACACTGCACTATTCAAACCCAATTATGCGACGGGGTTTTCCATCGGTTGGCTGAGCGGTCTCCCACGGCGGTGGTGCTCACCTTAGAACTCCTACGAAGCAACGAGGGCCGATCCTTGGAGGAGGTCTTCCGAGCCGATCTCATGGCCGCTCGTTTCATTCTGGCGCATCCCGATTATGTGGAGGGTGTACGTGCGCGCCTTTTGGACAAGGATGACGACCCTCAGTGGCAACCGGCCAGCATTGA
Organism: uncultured Desulfobacteraceae bacterium; assembly: GCA_964346905.1. Classification (GTDB taxonomy): domain Bacteria; phylum Desulfobacterota; class Syntrophobacteria; order BM002; family BM002; genus BM002. Next base: position 18,287 of record CAYFXH010000016.1, read on the forward strand.
AGAAGTGGGCACTCTAGATTTTCTTCTGTAGCAATCTGGAAGAGGCCGGCGGTAGAAATTTTTTTAGAACTCGCTCTCAATGTTAGTCGTTCGTAGTCAGTAGTCCGTTGTGACAGAGACTTTAAATCAATGAAAAATGTAGACAGAGAGATTCTGTAATTGCAGATTTGCAACGGACAACGGACAACGAGCGACGGACAATTTCTCTCAGCAGGAGCCTTGGTTAGTCAGCCTGTGCACTAGTGGAATAGCCAAATGAAAAAGCAGACTTTCCTTTTGGGTGTTACCTATTGGCCGCAAAATACAGCCATGTTCATGTGGCGGGAGTTCAATAGCAGCTCCGTGAAGGAGGATATGGCCACCATCAGCGATTTGGGATTTTCTTGTGTCCGGGTCGTTCTTCTCTGGGAGGACTTCCAACCAAAGCCTAGAAGTATTTCTACAGTCATGTTGGATCGGTTGGCTAGGTTTTTGGAAATCGCGGGCGATAGGAATCTTGCCGTGATGGTGAGCTTATTCACCGGACACCTGGGCGGTGTGATTTGGCTTCCACCATGGATGCTTCTGGCTTCCACGGAGCAGGGTCGATTCCCGGTGTTTTCGTTGGACAAGGTTCGTCTCAATAAGATCAGGAACCCCTACAGTGACCCTGGGGTCATGGAGGCGCAGATTTTTTTCCTTCGGGAGGTGATGAACGCTGTGTCCGGTCACCCTGCCCTTTGTGCCTGGAATCTGGGAAATGAGCCTTGCCTCTGGTCTGTCCCCCCCGACCAATCTTCTGCAACTCTCTGGCTGCAGGCTATGACGGAAACCCTCAAAGAAAAGAATGATGATATACCGGTGACCATGGGTCTACATGTGGATGATGTTACAGGGAGTAGTTGGTTCACCCCAAAACTGGCGGCCACGTATCTGGACTTCCTTGGCATTCACGTTCACCCTTACCACCTTACCTGGGCGGAGGGGCCGCTGGATACGGCTGTCGTACCTTTTCTCGGCTGCATTACCAAGTGGATGGCAAAAAAACCGGTGCTAATCCAAGAGTTTGGTGTTCCCACCATCCCTATCCTCCAGGATATTGCCAGCCAAGGTATTCGGAGTTCTGAGGATTTTTCTCTGGTCAACGAAGATGACGTGGCCGAATTTGCGGAAAAGGTATTAACTGAGCTGCGACGATTCAAAATGATCGGTGGTTTTTGGAAATCTTATGGAGATTATCATCCCTCCATCTGGAACTGGGCGCCTGTTGACCGGAACTTGCAAGAGGGGTTCTTCGGCGTTCTGCGCCATGATGGCAGTCCCAAACCGATAGCAGCGGCGTTCAAGTCTGCCGGAACTGGGGGGGGTGAGGCCGAGATATCGCTTGATTGGCTTGATACGCCAGAAGAGGACTTTTACCAGCACCCAAAGCAACATCTGGTCCGTCTGTATCAACGTTTCAAGGAATGTTATTCGTTCACATAGCGCAGAGCGAAAAGACGCAACGACCCGAATATCCCTGGCTTACAATGAATTGACTCATTGGCCAATTGACCTTTTCATATAAGCTAAAGCTCGAAGCGAAGGTGGAAAATGCAAAAATGTCTTGTTACGGGAGGGGCGGGATTTATTGGCTCCAACCTGGTTGAGGCTTTACTACATGAGGGGAAGCAGGTCCGGGTACTGGACAACCTGAGTACAGGCAACCTGGAGAACCTCGAGCCCTTTCGGGGGGATATTGATTTCAACCAAGGAGATCTTCAAGATTTCGGTGCGTTACTGAAGATGGTTTCAGACGTGGAGTTGGTGTTTCACCAGGCGGCAGTGGTTTCGGTGCCTCGATCAGTGGAGGACCCTATCGAAGCCGCCATGGTAAATGACGTGGGTACACTCCATGTTCTGGAGGCCGCCCGTCGTGCCGGAGTGAAACGAGTGGTAGTTGCCAGTTCGTGCGCGGTTTATGGGGATTTACCTCAGCTACCCAAGAGGGAGGATATGGAAACCAGGCCGTTGAGCCCCTATGCCGCCAGCAAGCTGCACGGAGAAACCTACGGTTGCCTTTATAGTGATTTATACGGCCTCGAGACTGTTTGCCTTCGATATTTCAATGTGTACGGCCCAAAACAAGATCCCACCTCGCCGTATTCAGGAGTGATATCAATCTTCATGGACAAAGCTGCCCAAGGAGAACGGCCCACCATCTATGGTGATGGCGAACAGTACCGAGACTTTATCTACGTGGCCGATGTGGTTCAGGCAAATCTGCTGGCTGCGTATCGAGAAAACATTTCCGGCCTGGTAGTTAACGTGGGTACGGGTAGGTCGGTGACCATCAATCAACTCTGGAACACTATCGCCGCAATAGCCGGTATGAAAAGGGAGCCTGAAAAAGCGGCCGCGCGGCCTGGTGATATTCGGGAATCCGTTGCTGACATCTCGCGGGCCCAACGGATGTTAGGGCATGAGCCGAACCATAGCTTTCAGGAAGGGCTGCAACGGACCTGGCAGTGGTACCGCAGCAGAGACAGGAGGTAGTAGGCAGCGACGCCCCCTTTAGGTTTGGATTCTAAGACACGTAATGGGTTTCTGAAAAGCAGGTTGTTTCAGAGATTATGGATTGGTACGGGGTCCACGGGTTCTGGGAGTTCAAAGCCAAACACCTTGGAATAGAAGTAGAGTTCGCTGTCCAAAGCGCGCTTGATGGTCTCAGCGCGACGAAAACCGTGCTGCTCGCCCGGAAAAGCGACATAAGCCACAGCCAACCCCTTGGCTTGCAAAGCCTGCACCATCATCTCAGCCTGGTTTGGGGGAACCACCTCATCTTCGAGGCCCTGGAAGAGTATTAGTGGGCACGAGAGCAGATGGGTGAAATGAATGGGCGAACGTGTCCGATAAATGTCCTGCCTCTCCGGATAGGGTCCAATGAGCCGGTCTAGATAACGAGCCTCGAATTTGTGGGTTTCTTTGGCGAGGGCTTCAAGATCGCTAATTCCATAATAGCTTGCACCAGCCTTAAAAATGTCACGAAACGTGAGAGCGCAGAGGGTGGTGTAGCCACCGGCGCTACTACCGCGAATGGCCAGCCGCGCACCATCCACCCTGCCCTGCTCTACCAGATAGGCCGCGCCATTTACGCAGTCGTCGACGTCCACTATTCCCCATTGTCCCTCTAGTCGTTTACGATAGTCACGACCGTAACCACTGCTGCCGCCGTAGTTCACATCCAGTACGGCGATACCCCGGCTGGTCCAGTATTGAATCTCCCAGGTGAGCGCAGTTGAGGTGGCAGAGGTCGGTCCCCCATGGCTCCTGACCAGGAGGGGAGGTTGCTCTCCCACCGGTTCTTGATAGTCGCAGTTTTGTGGCGCATAAAAGAACGCGTGCGCAGTTCTCTCGTGTTCCGTTGGAAACTCAATGGCTTCCGGGATAGACAGGTAACCCTTGTCCATTTCAATATCGCTGGAGAGTCGAAGAAGCTGGAAGTGCTTGCTTTCAAGATCTAACCGAACGATGGAAGACGATTGGCTGGGTGAACCACCGCAAAATACTGCTTGCCCAGGTGATGCGCGCAGATTCCACACCTCAGTAAATGAGGTGTCGATGTCGTCTAGCTGGTCAGTAGCACAGTTGAGGGAGGCGAGATGCCACATGCCGTTCTTGGTGTAAGCGCACACAATCCGATCCTTCGACTCAAAGTCATAGGTGGACATGGAAAATAGCCACTGCGGTCTGCCGAACTCGAACTCCCTCGGGCATAACGGCTCCACGTGATTCTGGCGATGGCGGTAAAAATTCCACCACCCGGTCCGGTCGGAAATAAAATAAAGGACGCCATCTGGCGACCATTCTGGCTGGAATATGGATTCATTTGAGGCTCCTACTATTTTTTGGGTATCTCCAACTGATCCATCCGGCCTCAATTTGCCCAGCCACAGTTCAGTTCCATCCCAGGGCAGATTGGGATGATTCCAGGTTAGCCATGCCAGATGGGAGCCGTTGGGACTGACTCGTGGTGCGGCGTAAAAATCATTTCCGGAAAGCAGGACCTCTTCTTCGTGGCCTTCACCCAGCCCGACAGCGACAATAGTGTTGATAGGCTCACTCCCGGAACCACTGTGATCTTCCCGGACGCAGATCAATCGGTTTCGGATTTTGTCAACTGCGATGTCAGCGTAACGTCTAGGGGTCTTGGGGGTGATTGGTTGCGGCTCCAGGTTGGACTCCTGCCCATACAACCGCTGGTCAGCGAAATTGACAAAGTAAGTGACACCATCAACGATGGTGAAGGCGCCACCGCCATATTCATGGACGCGGGTACGAACATTGAAAGGTGCTGGGGTTACATCCTCGATCTTGCCATCGGAACTCCAGCGGACAATAACATTACGGCCGTCTTCTGCCGGACGAGACTCACTCCAGTAAATGTCCTCTCCATCCAGAACGATTTGCCCGAGTTTTATGGTTTCGGAGACAATCAATTTTGAGGTAATAGGGGATTTCCACGATCCGTAACGTTTCACCTGTGGCGTAGCCATCCTGTTCTCCCTCCTGAGGGGCAACTATTCCTTGCTGTGATTCTGGGAGTTTCCTCTCTAGCCCCTCTCAGCAATCTAGATTTCACAATACGTGGCAGCAATAAAACAAGCTGGTTTATTTTTTATAAGATACTAGAATTAATATGATTTATGCTATGTAATTCACTTATTATCTCAAAGTTTGTTACCGACTGACTCACCCCCGTTTTCAACCATCGAGCCCGAGAGTTTTTCTGGCTTCTTGAAGGTCACTTGCATTGAAAAATTCCGGGTAGTAATCCAGGGCAATTCTTTCCAGACTGAGACCACCCTCATGGTCCAGTTTTTGGCCAATCTCCCGGCTTTCAGCTCTCAAGCGCCACTGGACGAAAGGGATGAGCCGCAAGTAATTGCCCTCGTGTTCACGCCATTTGCCCAACCTGTTTGCCTCCGTCTGGCCAATAATCCTCGCTACATCCTCCTGGCATTGGTGAAGGAGCTCTTCCAGGGTAGGCTTGGTTGCCCTCATGTGTTCCTGTTTCTTCTCGACATACTCAGCCAATGCTTTCAGGATAAGCTCCTTCAGGGTTATGCCCTCAAGTGCAGCTGTGGCCTTCGCCTTGCGGTGTAACTTTTGTGGAAAGGGTCTGATGGTGTAGGCTGTATCTGCCATTTCTCACTCCTTTAACTATGTTTACTACGTTTATAGTAAATATAGTTTAAATAGTCAAGAGGTACAATGAGTTCATTATCACCTTGTTGTACGTGCTTGGGGAAACACTTTACCCTTGCCGTTGTTCGCCTTGCGCGATTTCTGAGTTGCCGAGTCAACATTTAACCGTTTCCAGTCCATCGCAGGTGGAAAAGTCATCCTCCTCCGCCTCTTGCCCGAGCAGATGCAGGGGTTGGGGTCTTTTTGCACTCACCTCAAGATAACATTTCTCAAGTTCCACGACAGGTCCGCTCTGTGCCTGAAGTTCTTCGGTCTCAGAACAGCGTCCAGTCGGTTGTTATCCACTATGTGAATCCCAGTGGCTGCTGATGAGTTGGCCAAAAGGCCAACCAATTTTTGACCATTTGGCCATTTTTGGTTATTTCGCCATGGGAGTGACAAAAGTCAATGGCTGTAACTATTTATAATTTATATATTTTTATTTTTTACTGAATGGGCATTGTTATTGCATCAAGCGACATGTGAGCGAAAGTGAGTATTTCGGTATCTTTGGAGTTGTGAATTTTTTTCCTTCTCCGTATGAACCCTACTGGCTCATACTCCTTTTCGCTGGTTGGCCTGATGCAGGCCGAAAAAATAGAAGAAACTGGAGTTGGCATCATTTCTGCCCATAAGAGCAGGATTGGCCCTCAGTGTATTTCGGCGCCACTTAGATTTTGGCGGGAGGAGTGCAAAATGAGAAAGCTATCAGTAATTTTACTCGCCATTCTACTTGTATTAGGATTTGGCATGCAGGCGGGTGCAGAACCAACGGGCTTCGATAATTACGATGACGTTGGTTTCTCAGGGAGTGAAACGCTCTTGGATTTCGAAGACCCTGCCCTCGTTAATACCCAAATAGGTAGCTACTACGAGGCTGATGGTGTAATATTTTCTGAGGGACTCGTTGGAATGCCCGATTTGGGTTTTTGGAATCCTCGCCATGTAACCATAGCGACCAATTATTACTTCGGCTCTTCATTTGACAGTGTAACTGTGTATTTCACCGAACCAGTTACACACGTGGGATTTGATGTCTGGGTACAGAGTGCTAATTTCAGTGTCACAGTTTACAGGGATGATTCGGACGTACCGTCGGGCACAGTAAGCGTGCCAGTGCCTCGAGAATATACAGCATTCATTGGCGTGGTAGACCCCGAAGGCATTGATCACATAGTAATTGGTTCTGCAGGTCAAATTCAAATTTTCGCCATTGACGACTTTCGATTTGAGGGCACTCTTTCCGCCATTGAGGTGAGAGTCGACATCCAGCCCGGCAGTTGCCTGAACCCGCTGAACATCAAAAGGCAAGGGGTGCTGCACGTGGCCATCATTGGCACTGAGGAATTGGATGTGGCTGAGATTGATCCCAGCACGGTTCTTCTGGCGGGTGTATCTCCATTGCGTGATGTCATAGAGGACCGTATCTACTGCAACGGGGAACACGATGGTATCCCGGATCTGACCCTGAAGTTTGAGGCCCCGGAAATTGTCCAGGCATTAGGGGATGTTCAGGACGGTGATCTCGTGACCTTGCAACTGACCGGTCAATTGTATGACGGAACAGAAATAACCGGAAGCGATGTGGTTACAGTCCTCGCAAGAGGGAAGTACAGGAAGCATTGGAAAAAGCGTTGGAAAGGGCATTGGAAAGGGCAATGGAAGGAGCAGTGGCAAGAGCATAAAAAAGAGTATTGGGAAGAACATGGGAAAGAGCAGTGGAAAGAGAAAATGGAAGAGATGAAAACGGAGTGGAAGGCGAAAGGTAAGAAGTAACCCCATGTGGATAGGAAGAATGACAAGGGCAGGGTCGGCAACACCCTGCCCTTTTTGTTTATAATGGTTGGTCTATCCCAGCGTTCCCCGGTATTACTTCAATCTTCGATAGTACTTGTAGTTGTCGCTACCATGAGTATACTTACCAAACAGCTTATTTCTTCATGTATCTGAAGGGAGGAAACGTTGATCCAGGGATTTGCCACGGGTGAGGGCACGGAGTCGTATGCGGGAGAGCACAGCTCCATTCACTATGGCGAGTTAAACCAAACCGGCTTGCTCGTCAGCGAGGCAGGATTCGGCTGCTATCGGGTGGATATAAACGTGCCGGCACACCAAGAGGCTTTACGGAAGGCACTTCTGGGGGGAATTAATCTGATTGATACAAGTTCCAACTATGCTGATGGTGGCTCTGAAAGACTGGTTGGAGCTGTTTTGAATGAACTCATTTCATCAGAAAGACTCTCCCGAGAGTCGGTGGTGGTGGTATCCAAAGCTGGGTACCTTCAGGGGTACAATTACCAGCTCAGCCAGAAACGCAAACAGCAGGGCAACCCTTTCAAGGAGCTGGTACTCTACGGTGAAGGACTGGAGCACTGCATTCATCCGGAGTTTTTGGAAGATCAGTTAAGTCGGAGCCTGGAACGGCTTGATCTAATCACCCTTGATTGCTACCTTCTCCACAATCCCGAATATTACCTTAGCTGGGCTAAGAAAACTGGAATGGACCTGGAGGAGGCCCGTCGTGGATATTACAGCCGGATTGAGAGGGCTTTCCAGCACCTTGAAACTGAGGTGGAGAGAGGCCGGATAAGGTTCTACGGAATCAGCTCCAATACCTTTCCCTCCCCTGCCACCGATCCGGAATTTACCTCTTTGGAAAGAATTTGGGAGATTGCGGAATCCCTCTCGGGCCACCACCATTTTCGCGTCATTCAGCTACCCATGAATCTCTTTGAGACAGGGGGAGTCACCGAAAAAAATCAGGCCGATGGGCAGTGCGTCATCCACTTTGCCCAGGAAAAGAAGCTTGGCGTGCTCATCAATCGTCCCCTTAATGCAATTCAGCAAAACAGACTTATTCGGTTAGCTGAGGTGGAATCGGTACCAGTGGTGAGTTCGGAGGAAATATCTACCAGAATAGAAGATCTCATCGATTCGGAAGATTCACTGAAGCAAAGAATTCTCCCTGGGCTCACTTTGAGGTCATCCCTGCAAACACAAGTAGTAGAGCAGATTTCAATAGGTGAAATCCTACAGCAGCACTGGCGAAATTTTGGTACCTATGAGCGTTGGCAGGAGCTAAAATCGAGCTATTTCTTGCCTCGATTCAGTGGAGTTACGCAGTTTTTATCGCAGCTACCAACATTAACCGAGGAGACAGCAACTTGGATCGAGTCCCACCGGGAGAAGCTTGGGGATGCATTTGGCGCGATTGCTTCCGTCTATCAAGATGCAGCAGCCAAAAAATCGGTTCAGATCAAAGCCCAGGTATCAGCGGTGGACAGGGATTGGGCAGAAGCTCCGAGGTTGAGTCAGATGGCGGTGCGCGCCCTCCGATCCACTCTGGGAATAACCACCGTTCTTGTGGGAATGCGTCAGGAATCTTATGTGGAGGACGTGGTTGAAGAGCTTGGCCGCCCCGTAGCCAGGCAGGATAGGAGGGAATCATGGGGTAAGCTCCGAGAAAGAGAATAATGCTCCCATATCAGGTTAGTTTGGAAAACCTCGAGCTCCCGCCCTGTTTCAATCTACCTTGACTTTGGTGACCTTTTTCTTCTTACCTTCTAGGTTGGAGATCCTTTCATCAATCAATGTCCTAAAGGCTCGAAGGACCTCAATTCTGGCATTACGGAGATGGGTAAAGAAACCGCTGTATTGTTCCTTCGCCTCATCCATCATTCTTCTGGATAGGCAAAACGGACAGCAACAGGTCTCGTGCTCCATTCTGGCTTTACCCTTCTCCTCTTTCTTGGCCTTGCTCACTGTTCCCTCCAAACTCAATGAGAAGATAATCCTCCTCGAGTCGAGCCTTTCGTGGCTCTAGGACGGCATAGGCTCGAGGAAGCACGATGTTTTTCTTGAAATTTCCTATCTTGATGATCAGTTCGTCACCAATTTTAGTGAGATCGATCTCCTTTTTACTGACGAAAGGAAGATAGAGCTTTACAAAGCTCCGGCCGTCTGTCTTGGTAAACTGATAGGGTCTCTGTTTGAAAAAAATCTTGGTTGGATCTTCACCCTGGTAAAGGTTTTGGCCAAATTCGAGGAGTTTTTCGTAGCCGAGAATTTCGCTGTCATAAAGAGGCGCTTTGAATATGGGAAGTGGGTGAAAGTAGGTCTCCGCCAATTCCATATATTTACTCTGGTTCTTTCCCCAGACCCTCAGGTAATCATCGTTGAATCCGGACGGAAAGACCCTGTTTATGATGATCGCATCGATGGAGGTCTGGTGTAGGCTAAAGAACATAAAGGCTCGCTGGGTTTCCCGGAGTACCATCTTTTCGGGATTGGTCACGAGCCGCACCGAGGTAATATCGGGATCTGTGAGCAATTGATCCACTCCCTTGAGACGACTGTAGAGACTCTCAATGTTGGCGAAGTATTCGTCCTCAGGGAGCGGAATATCCACCATTCTGCGGGCCACCGGACGCACAACACCAAATATCTTCCGCTCCAGTCGAAAGACCTTTTTCATATACCATTCCAGGGCGGTAGGCATGCTGATAAAACGAATAGATTCTGCGGTTGGGGCACAGTCGAGAATCATAAGGTCGTACGTCTGGTCATTTACATATTTATTTATGTAAAGAAGTGCGCTCAGTTCCTCCATGCCTGGAAAAACGGCTAGCTCTTCGGCCAGGACGTTGTCAATTCCCGAGGTATTGAGAAGGAGGGAAATATATCTGTGCACCTCACTCCAGTAGGTGTTAATCTCTTCGTGAACATCCAGTTCTTGGACCCAGAGGTTTTCCCCTGCCTCAATGGGTTGGCCACGGTTCTTGTCCATGAGGGTGCGGTCCAGGTCGAAGGCATCGCTGAGGCTGTGGGCCGGATCTAAAGACATAACGAGGGTTTTGAGACCCATTTGGGCGGTGAGGATCCCAGTGGCACCGGCAACACAGGTTTTGCCCACGCCACCTTTGCCTGCGTACAGTAGGATTCGCACAGCGATGTTCCTGTTCGTCAGTAGCCAGAGGTTCAGATACCGGGCTTAAGGTTTGAGTTAATGCCTCATTGGATATTTTTCCTTGTACCCTAAAACCTTGTACCGGAATTTCTCTGTATTCTGACTCGTGACTCCTGGATGGTCAATAGTTTGACCATCGAGATGGCTGATAGCCTACAGTTTACCCAATTATATACTAAATTCCGAAAAATCGCTTGGCGTTGGTGGTGGTGATGCGGCGAACTTCCTCAAGTTCCATCGCCCGTACGCGGGAGAGTTCTTTCAGGGTGGCTGTTAGGTGGGCAGGCTCGGAAGTTTTCCCCAAGTACTCCACAGGGGAGTCAGTTTCCACGAGTATTTGCTCTATTGGTGCGGCCTTCATGGCGGCTTGGTGGGGATGGCTATACGCTAGTGCGGGCGTTGCTGAGACGTAATAGCCGTCATCTATGATCTTCTCTAACATCTCTAAAGGGCCACTGTACCAGTGAAACACCGCTTTCTCGATTTCAGCGTCTGCGACCATCTGATGCGACCGCTTGTGAGAAAAGCGAGAATGAACAATGACCGGGCGATTGTACTTCTTTGCTATGGAGAGGAGCTCAGAAAAGACCTCCCATTGCACCGGCTTCTTAACCTTGGTTTTGTAATCCAGCCCCACTTCACCAAGAGCGATGCAAACGTCCAAATTATCCTCAATGAACCTTAGGTTTTCTTCGATACCCTCTGTGGTGATTGACCAGGGATGATAGCCGATTGCAGGGTAAACCAATCCAGGAAATCGATTGGCGAGATTCAGGGTAACTCGGTTTGAGTCCACGTCCATGCCCACAGCCACGATAACCTCGACACCGACTTGGGTAGCCCGCTGGATTGCTTCGTCAATCTTTTCGATCTCATTGAGGTGAGCGTGGGTATCGATCATATAGTAGATTTTAGATTGCAGATTGAGGATTGGGGTCCATGAGGAAGTCCACAGCCAACACACTTTCACAGAGGTTATTAACCTTTTGCAACACGATTTGGTGATCGGGATGTTTCTGGTAACGCTGGAGGGAGTGAACATCTTCGAATGTTGAGACCAGGGCTAAATCGTATGATCTTTCCGACCGGACCACGTCCCGACCAAACTCATAAGAAAGAATCTCTGGAATTACGGGGGACAGCGCCGCAAGGCTCTTCTCCAGATCTACTATTTCTTCCTCCCCTATTCCTTCTTTGAATTTAAAGAAGACCACATGTCTGAGCATCTTAATACCCTTTGCTGAAAAGGTTTTTTGTTCCTTTGATGTGAGGTGTGGGATCTGAGATGTGAGATTCAGAACCGGACATATTGGTCAAATACTCATCACACATCCCATATCACATATCTCACATCGGTCAGCGTTGGTTAGAAATCAAAGCTTTGAATCTCTCTTCACGCCATGCTCTATGCGCTCTGCTTTTTCCTTTTCTCCACCGCCTCCTTGCGGAAACCAAGAGACACGAAAGTGTTAAAAGCAAGCTCGGGCGGAAAAATGGCCACCCGATCTCCATCCCTAACTACCGTTGACAGCGTCCCTCCTCGGCCATTGACCATGATCATCTTAACCCTTTCGACAGGTAGACCCACCAGGGTTAACAGATCTTGAACCCGTGAATCTGGGGAGAGCTCCAGAGGAAACTGCTGTTTTGCTTCGCTCGCCTCGTGTCGAAGAGAACCACCTAGAAGTACAGTTACACGCATACAAATATCCATAGGTAAAGCTGCAGATCTTTGGTTTGCAAATCCGAAATCCGAATGTCTAAATCCGAAACAATTTCAAATTTCCCAAATTCAAATGACCCCAACCCTTAATTGGTCTCTAATCAACATCGTTTAGGACATTTGAGAATTTGAATTTCGGATTTGTTTCGTAATTCGTACTTCGGATTTCGAATTTATAACTTGCGCTAGTGTAGAAGCACCAAAACGCCAAACAGGGGGGCCGAAGCCCCCCTGTTCCTAAGGTTGTTAGTCATTGCTTTTAGAAGTCAAAAACCTGATCCAGCTCCTCATCCCCCACGTCAAAGACTACATTGTGGGGCGACAGTGGCTCTTTGCTGAAGAATTCGGGGAGCCGGTCATCCGAGGCGGTAAAACCGGCAGCCGCATTAAAGTCTCTTTCCGTCCTGAGGATTTGCTTGCCGAATTCGGTCACGTCATCCAGGGTGAGATTCCAGCCGTACTGGGCATTGAGCATCTTCGGGATCGCCTCCAGACCACTGGCGATGTCCAAAACGGCGAAAGCAACGAATACGCAGAGACCTGCCGCATCTACAGCCGCTGTGGCGATTTGGAGATTTTTGGAGAGGTCAACCTGCCCCTCAGACTTGAGAGGATCAACGAATCCTCCCACTTTCAAGATATTCGTGGCCACCGCGTACCCGGCGGTATGGTCGGCGCCCATGGTACTAGTGGCATACGTGACGCCAATACCCTTGATGGCTCGGGGATCGTAAGCTGGGAGGCCCTGTCGCTTTACCACCGGCACGTGGGACACCCCGTAGGCCTGCCCAGTGACTGCGGCCCCATTGCCCAGGATTCGGCCTAGCGCGGAGCCCTTACCTATTTCATGAATCAGTTCGATGGCACCGGCACCATCCCCAAAGGGTTTGATCCCGGCATGCATGGCCACAGCAACCGCGCAACCAATTTCGATGGTATCCAGACCATATTCGTCGCACAGTCGATCGATCTGGGCGATGGCATCCAGATCGTCAATACCGCAATTGGCCCCATTGGCCCAGATGGTTTCGTACTCCAGCGCGGAGGTTACGTAGTTTTTATCTGTGTCAACGTACTCGTTGGAACACTGAATGATGCAGGTGGAGCACCCGGAATGGGTGGTGTTACCGCCACGCTCCTTAATGACATCGTGCATGGCCTCGCCACTTATTTTTTGGGCTCCCTCGAATTGTCCTTCAGTGAAGTTGCGAGTTGGGTAAGCCCCCGCCTCATTGATGATGTTTGTCAGTACGTTGGTCCCGTAAACGGCAAGACCTCCGCCCGGTTTGGTAACTGGATGTTCCCGGAGGGCGTCCCTGAAAACGGCTGCGGCCTCTCTGAAGGCCTGCTTGTCATGATACGTGATACCGGGAGCTTCCTTATCATCCACCACAATTGCCTTTACACCCTTGGAGCCCATTACTGCGCCCAAACCACCGCGCCCTGCATGGCGTGAAGGCGTTCCATTAGTGCTGGTCACGGCCACGGATGCTGCCGAAAACTTCATCTCTCCGGCTGGGCCGATGGAGACGATACCTACCTTCTTGCCGTACTTGTCTTGCAACCGACTCGCAAGGTCATAATTCTTTAGCCCTTTGTATTCATCTGCGGACAGCAGCTGGGCGCCATCCTTGTTTACCAGTAAATAGAAGAGTTTCTCCTCTGGGGCCTGCCCTTCCAGTACCACGCCGGCGATACCCAATTTGCCAAACTTGATCGCCGCATTGCCGCCAACGTTGCTCTCCTTGATCCCTCCGGTGAGGGGACTTTTGGCGCCAACAGAAAGGCGCCCAGAGTTAGCGCAGGTAGTACCGGCCAAGAGCCCCGCAGCAACCACCAACTTGTTACTGGGATCCAGAGGGTGACACAGCGGCGGCACCTCGCGTCCTACAACAGCGGAGGTTAGAGCTCGTCCTCCAAGTTGGGCGTATTCTGGGGAAAGGTCCTCCATTTGAACTGTCCCTTCGGTCAGGTTTACGCGGATTAGTTTTCTCATAAGCATACCCCCCTCGTGTCTGTCTGAATTGCCAAATACTTGTGGTTACCTACTGCTTCGTATGAGCTCTGCCGCAATTTGCGTTGATCCAAAGCGAATGGGTAAGCATGGCCAGAAATGACCTCTATGCACATTCCGGTAGAGCCCTGGTCAATGGAATTGAGACTGCAGGAAAATTCTTCTTAAGTTATGACCGAATGGCTTGGAAGCTGTCAAGAAAAATCCTACTTTTACAGTCAGTAGTTTGTTGTTCGTAGTCAGTCGTTTCAATCCTGTTATTTCCAAAAAAGCCTGTTAACTTAGCTCCGCAAAAATCTCTTATCCCCCTGGAAACTATGTCACAATTAGCCGAACCTGTCATTCCGGACGAGTCCGTCGAAGGCGGGCGAGATCCGGAATCAGGTGAAAATTCAATATAATCAAGGTTCGTTCAGGATCCCGGCTCGAGTCCGCTGCCTGCGGACTTGGCCGGGATGACATATTGGGACACAGTCTCCGTAGGAAAAAGGGGACATGTATTTAAGGTGTGGAGCTAAACAAATATGCGTGTTTCGAAATATCGCGATTTCTACAGTTAAATTTGCAGGTTTTACCGTTGCTCGGTTATTGGTTGTGCATGTGTCATCAACCGCTGTCAATCACAAAAGAGATTTGTGAGTAACTTACTCTGTGTAAGAGCAACCTCCAGATTGCGATCAGAGAGAGGGGGGCATAGGGTGAACAAAAAACCGTACCGCAACGAGGACGTTGCTCCAACAGAAGGGTCAAATCAGTTTTTCAGACGAAAAGCTCAACCCTGCACCTCAGAGCCCGGAAGAGGGGAAAACGAGCTATCGGCAAGAAGGAATTCGACTCTTCTCTATGCCGGTAACCGAGGTATCGATAACCTAAAAGGGCCAGAGACAACATCGCCTCGGCCGCTCGAATTCACTCTCACAGGAGGCCAACTGGCTGGCATAGCGTCTCGCTTGGCTCTGAACTTTTCGGGCCACCTGCTTTAACCAGGTCTTGTTGCGATAGGTTCTCCGATTAAAACCATTGTGTCCCTCATGGTACGCGAGGTAGAGATTATAGGTGTCGTTGCCAGAGATCCCACTCATGGAATAGCTCACACTGCAGTACCACCCAATGAAATCAATTGCATCAGCAAAGTCATGCCGGTCAGCTCCCAACTTGCCAGTGCTTCGCTTATATTTTTCCCAGGTTTCGTCCGTTGCCTGGGCATAACCATAGGCAGAGGAAGGACGAGGACCTGGGATAACGAAAAGGCAGGTGGTGCGAGGTGGCTTGGCTTTGGCCTTGAACTTGGACTCCTGATGCATAATGGCCATAAGCACCGGAATAGATACGGACCATCTCTCGGATGACCTGTACGCACTTTTATACCAGTCCCGGTTTTCTCGAAAAATTTCACATATATTATTGTTGATACCCTGGGGGGGAGTTTGGCGAAAAGCGCACCCTTCAACGAGCACGACTAGGGCTATGTTCAGCAAGACAAGCACACTAACGAGCAGGTTTTTTCCAGGCATAACTTCTCAGAATGTGGAACATGGAACGGAACACACCCAGCACCTACAAACGCTCACTGTGACGTTGCACGTGTTCCTTTCAACCCAGGTAATGGTGGGAGAAACTCATGAAACTTTTTCAAAAGGTCAGAAAGTTTGGCCTGGTAGTAGGCCACATTTTCATCCGGTTGATCCGGGTCATAGTCAGAGGTGAGTTTGCTATTTTCATAGACGCGAACTTTCTTGGCGGTTCCCGTCACATAGTAGGAAATCTGGTCGCCGGCGCGGTAAGGTCGCCCAGAGGTCAGAGCCAATTCGTAGGTTGCCGCGGGATTACGCTTCTTGGCCTCAACCTTCTCGCGATAGCTTTCTAGAGACTCGGTGAGGGTCTCTGTTTTGGCCAGCCAGGCAAGATCCATCTCGTGCCGTTCAAGCTTGTTTACATATTGCTGGAATAACGGATACACCTCCTCGCCCCTCCCCTGCAGCAACAGTTGGATCATGCCCGAGAGGAACTCCCGCAAATATTTCTCCATCCCGCGGGAACGAAGGGCACTCCCCTTGATGGTCACCTTGCCCTGCTTATCCATCACGGCATAGTTTTTTTTCTTATAGGAAAACATTGCCTCATACCTTCCGGCCAGTTCAACCTCTATGCCCGTTGGCAGACTGTCGGAAAGGCGGTCCACCAGGTCCTTCATTTCCTCATCGGTCTTCACCCAGGGAGGTGGTACGAAGTAGATCCCATCAGTATCTATCTCGATGGGTTCTCCACCCGCTTTTCGGAGCCAATCTATCATCTGACCTATGATCTCCCGACCATGTCGGGTGACTTCACCTGCCAGGTGGGAATTAGAAAAGTGGTGCAGTCTGGTGCCCAGGTACCCGTAGAATGAATTAATCAGGATCTTGAAGGTCTGCTGCAAGGCCTCGTAGTATTCTCTTTGGTGAATGTCCTTGGCAGCTTGCGCTTGTTTTTTCGCCTCAATCCGAAAATCCCGTAAATCTCGTAGTAAAGGCAAGAAAACATCCAGGCTGTCACCGGGAGGTTTCAAGCTGTAAGAGAGAAGAATTGAAGGATAAAGGGAAGCCGCGTCGCAAGATATTACGGGTCTGAGGACACCGTGCCGGAAGACGTCCGTGTAACCACCGGGGAAAGCTTCCGCTTCTCCTGGTTTGGGTATGGATGCCCGCTGTCTCAAATATTCCCGAAGAAAAAGGGCATTGATTTTGGTGGCGTTGCCCCTGACAAAAATGTTCTGATAGGAGAAGGGGAAGATGCGTGCTTGCAAGAAGAAAGGATATGAGAGCAATTCCGACAGGGCCAGGGTCTCCCGGACGTCGTCCAGATTGTATTGTTTCAGTACGTCTGGATTATGTTGGTAGTACCACTCAATTTTCTCGGGCTCGATATAGGTTCTTTCTGGAGCTGTTACCTCGAAATGGCGGGCTGCGGACTTCAAAGCATAGCTTTCCAGTTCCCGCGCCACAACGTCATAGTATTGGAGAAGGAAGAGGGTATCAACCAGGTGCCGACCAAAAATATCCATGCGTGTGTAGTCAAGAACCCGCTCAGCCACGCTAAAGCGAGAGCGCCGGATACGAGGTTCGCTGCCGTCCCTTCCCCATGGAAGTTTAACGTTGTGCATCCGGGCCCGGGTAACTATGTATTCAAGATCGAAGTTGAACAGGTTATGCCCCTCGAGTACATCCGGATCGAGCTGTACTATTCGCGATCCCAAAGCTTCGAGCATCTCTCTTTCCCCATAGTCAGTGGCGAAGAGAACTTCTTCATGGCCGCGATTGTCCATTAGAGCAATGGAGAGTATCCGGTCCTCTTCGCGGAGGGGGTTTGAGAAACCATAGCCCGGGGAAGTGGCTGTCTCAATGTCGAGCCCCAACCGGTACAGATCAGCAAAAGCGAGTCCCTTGAAGAGAGTTTTGCCCGTGAGCAACAGATATTGCTGCACCGGATCTGAGAGGAAAAGGTAGGGGGCATGGGGTGACGAGGCTGGAACTCGGGTTGTCTTATGGAGGTATGTCCTGGCCTTGGTGCAGTCTACCCAACGCTCAAAAATAGCCAATGCTTTGTATTCGTTGGTTGAAGAGAGGGGTTCCACCCGGAATGGTTTTTTGAAATCCTGGAGTAACTTCTCATCTTCAAGAAGAAGGAAGGGGCTGAAGGCTTCATCATGAAATTGTAACCGGCCGTCCCGCCACAGGAAAAGACGCATGGCGTCACCTCCCACGGGCTCCACCGCCACGATTCCCTCAGTGGGGTCAGCACCAAACAAAATTTCATTGTGCTCGAATGATAGTGGCTTCATCGTTTTCCTTATGGTTGCAGGAAAGCTTGGTGCACGACGCTAGAGGAGTCGCAAGACATCCATTGGATATTCCACCAGTGCCTCTGCTCCGTTGGCCGTGAGTTCCTCAGCAGTGCGAAAACCCCACAGTGCTCCCACAGCAAACATACCTGCTGCCCTGGCCGTCTTCATATCAGTACCTGTGTCACCCAGGTAGAGGAATTGTTCAGGAGGGACGTCAAGCTGTCGCGATATATCCATGGCGCGAGTTGGGTCGGGTTTCTTGGGTACTGAGGGCCGAGCGCCGGCAACAGGGTAAAACCGCCACTGGGAAAGCAATTCAGCCACCATCGCCTTGGTTGGCTCCTCTGGCTTATTTGAGAGCACGGCCAGCTTGAGGTTGCGCAGGGTCAAGCCGTCCAACAGTTCAGGGATCCCATCATAAGGACGTGTCTTTCGCGCCCAGCGTTTACCATACTCTTCACGCATTGCAGCGGCGCATTTAGCCACTGTAGCCTCATCACGCCGGTTGTTGGGAAGAGATCGCAGTGCGAACATCTCTACCCCGTCGCCCACGAACTCTTTACAAGTGTCAACATCATGGCCAGGAAAGCCGAGTCGACTGAGCGCTATGTTCATAGAATCGGTAAGATCTTGAATGGTGTCGAGAAGCGTTCCGTCGAGGTCGAACAACACTGCCTCCCACTTCATAGAAATCAACCTCCTGAAAAAGAACAACCCGCGAAAATCGGGAGTAATTTATCAGTATATAATGGTGCAAGCAAGAGCTGGAAAAGCCAATGATTCCCTCGGCGATGTGGAGATATTCTTATTATGGAAGGAAGCTGCTATACTGGTGTAACGGAACAACGCCGAAAACTTTCAGTGCGAGAGTGATAGAGCCTCTCTTTCCACAGGGGTCAATTATGGAGTTGGAAATCAAACTTTTCGCGAGTTTGCGTAAATTCAGCCCACAGCAAGAGAAAATTGAGTTGGACGATGGTACAACTGTACGTGACTTCCTGGAGAAAATTGGCATTCCAGCATCGGAGGTGGCCGTCATACTCGTTGACGGGCGACACGCAAAACTCGACCGGCCATTGCATGATGGGGAAACAGTAGCCCTTTTCCCACCCATCGCAGGAGGATGACTTGCCCAAGGGTGTAAACAAACAGGAATATCTGTGCCAACGCTTAAAGCAGCTGCTAGAAACCGCTGGAGAAGTGGGGCAAGCCATAGAAATGTTAGTAGTTGAGCAGGGTATCCCGAAAAGGGTGGCTGAGTCACTTGCGTGCGGTTTGAAGGTTCTGCCCAAGCGGTATGAGTTGAACCTAGGAACGCTGGGTTTTGACGGCCAGAGACGGCTGTTAAGATCGAAAGTTTTGGTTGCCGGCTTGGGCGGGTTGGGTGGCCATGTTGTTGATCAGCTCGTCCGTTGCGGCACCGGCATTGTGATTGGGGTGGATGCAGATTCTTTCGATGAGACCAATCTCAATCGTCAGCTTTACGCTGATCTCAACTCCATCGGTCTGAGCAAAACCGAGGTGGCCAAAAGGAGGGTGATGGCAATCAACAATGCTGTAGAATTTCGTCCTCTTGCCATTAAGTTGGAAGACCTGAAGGATGCGGATTTTGACGGTGTTGACCTGGTTTTCGACTGCCTCGACACCATACCCTCCAGGCTTTATCTTCAAGGAATTGCGGAGCGCTGCAATATTCCTTTGATCCACGGCGCCATTGGCGGCTGGTACGGACAGGTGGCTGTTGTGTGGCCGGGAAGTCAACTATTAAGCAAAATGTATGGGGCCAGCCAAGAGGGCATCGAGAAAGCGTTGGGAAACCCGCCTTTTACTCCCGCGTTAATCGCCACTCTCATGGTAACAGAGGGAGTCAAGCTCCTGCTGGGGAAAACGGGTAAGGCAAACAACGTGCTCTTTGCCGATCTCTTGAACAATAGGTGGCAAAACATTGCCTTCTAGATAAAGGTTTTTTGGATTTACATTGTTTCTTTAGAAAGGTAAGATGAAAATCGTCAGAGATTCTATTCCACGGCGCATATACAATATCTTCATGCAATAGCTGCCATTTGTTTTTGCGACGTTCGAAATGACTCACCAGGGGATACTACTATGGAGGAATCAGGGCGGGGCAGAAGAAAGTGCCCACGAATTCCAGTTTATCTTGACGTACGGCTTGATCTGAAAGACGGAACCACAATAAGAGGCAAGATAATAAACCTGAGCACTGAGGGCATTTGTGTCAAGACCGAGGATCCCTTATTCGCTGAAGAGGAGATTGCCGTTGAATTTCTCCTGCCGGACACCCTTACTTCTGTCCGGCTTGGGGGGGAGGCAGTCTGGTATCGTTTCGATCATAACGTTGAGGAGGAGAAGGACCCCCTGCATTTTTCTGGGATCAGGTTTATTGATCTTAAGGAAAGCTACCGGAGTCTGATCCGGTACTTTACCTTAAAGATGCTTCACGATGTTGAACTGATCCGAGAACAGGGAATCGATCGAGTGCTGAGTGACATTCTCAACCTACCACTCAAGGAGAGAGAAACAGCTCTGAGTATCCTCGCTCAAAAAGGGTTTATCACTGACGAGCAAAGAAAGCACCTTAGCTCCGCTGAATAATCCACCCCACCCTGAAGACCATCTAAGCCGCGATCTTCTCATCTTTAAACAGTTTCCTTTTGTCCTTCCATATCACCAACGGTTGGCTGGAACCGTCGTCAAGACCGTTTTCCTGGATCTCGGCATAACCTTTTTTTCTCGTGTTGTGCCATCATGCTTTCAACTTCTTGCACCAACTCGGTGACAACCTCACTGGCTTTACCCTGGAGAAAGATGTCGGTCACGTAATTGGTGAGAACGGTGGGTGTCACATTGATTTCAATAATCGTTGCACCAGCAATCTTTGCCATCCGTGGAATGGTATTTGCGGGAGTCACCTCGGCCGAGGTACCCAAGACCAGTAGTGCTTCGCACGAGGAGGCCAATTCATGAGATTCCTGCAGGGCCTTGATAGGAATAGGCTCTCCAAAGAAGACAACATCGGGTTTAAGAATCTTGCCACAGCTGCATTTGGGAGGTCCATCCCCTTTCAGTTCATCCGCACTGTAACGCTGAGAACACCAGAGACATGAGAGAGTTTTGGGGTTCCCGTGGTATTCGATGACGTTGGTGGCACCACCTTCCTGGTGTAAGTTATCTATGTTCTGGGTAATGATGCAGTGCAGTACCCCCATCTTTTCGAGTTGACCAAGTCCCGTATGGGCAGGATTGGGACGGGCGCGATCAAGCAGAACGGACACTTCCTGTAACATAAGCCACACCTTTTCCGGTTCTGCCCGAAACGCTTCAATGGTACCGTACTCTATGGGGTCAAAGCGTTCCCAAAGGCCTCCGGGGCTGCGAAAATCAGGAATTCCCGACTCCACTGAAATGCCGGCCCCGGTAAGAGCCAGGGTTTGTTTAGATTGACAAATAATGTGTGCAGCCTTTTTAATGTTTTCGTGCACTGCAGTCCTCCAACTTATGGGTTTTGAGGGTAATCATTGCCGAAGAATATTTCTCCCATGTCAAACCGTGTTTTCAGGCGGCAGATTTTTTTTCTTGCAGGCCTGATGACCTTTTTCTTGCCAAATATTTTCGGCTCCGGTAGGTTACTCTAGACTAATATTGTATTCCTTTACAACCCTCTTCTGGGAGACTGGTTTATCGTTGAGAAAGGTGGGCAAATGTCACGCACGTTACTGCAGCAATGTCTGGTTCTTGCACTGGTGGCGGCCAAAAGAGCTGGGGAAGCGATACTTGATGTCTATCATGGTGATATTGATGTTGCATACAAAGAAGACAACACACCTCTGACACTGGCTGATAAGCGGGCCCATAGAGCTATCTTGAGTAACTTAGCGGCTGAGAGCACCAGGCATATCCCCATACTCAGCGAAGAAGGGAAACACACTCCATACCAAGAGCGAAAAAAGTGGGAATATTTTTGGCTCGTGGATCCTTTGGACGGGACCAAGGAATTCGTAAAACGGCGAAATGAGTTCTCCGTAAACATAGCCCTAATCGATAAGAACAGACCAGTTGTGGGAGTTGTTTTCGTCCCGGCCGAAGGCTTTCTCTACTTTGCCGCGGAAGGACTCGGTTCATATAAGCTGGAGAACATGGAGATAGTTGACCAGCTCGGCAACAGCCACAGTAGGTCGTGGCAAGATGAAACGTCACTAGTTGCTCTGGTTGATTCTGCCGCACGACTGCCAATCAATAAGCCCAGCGCGAAATCAACGGACAGGGTAATGCTCGTTGGCAGTCGGTCACACGGTACGGAACCTCTCAATGATTTCGTTGAAAGGATGAAGAAGCAATACAGAGAGGTGGAATTCATTTCTGCTGGTAGCGCGCTGAAATTTTGCCGCGTGGCTGAAGGTAGCGCAGACCTGTATCCACGCTTCGGCCCCACAATGGAATGGGACACTGCAGCTGGCCATTGCGTCGTCGAACAGAGCGGCGGTGAGGTGGTACGCATGAGAGAGAAAACCCCTCTTGACTACAACAAGAAGGATCTGCATAATCCTTATTTCGTCTGCATAGGAAAGCACTTCAGGGATATTAGCTTGCCACTTGAGCCTATTTGACCACTACCCATTAACGGTTCTGAGGAGTTGAGAAATTGGTGCGTCCAGCTCTGAGATTGTTGTTCGCCTTGACTTTGGCAACGTTCGTAACCGTAAGCTGCGCTGGCAGCAGCGGGAGCAAAAACGGGGGAGATGGACGGAAAAAGAGTATTCCTCTACCCAAGGAGATCCCTGCCTCCTTACTTCCTACCCTGACGGTGGCAGTGGATTCGTGTTACGTCTTCCTGCGGCCTAATGAGGACTCGGACTTTTTTGGTCCTTTGGTGCAGGGGGAAGACATTAAAAAGATAGATGCGGTTAGGTACTGGGTTCTAGTCTGGATTCCGAGACTCAGGATTTCCGGCTGGGTTCGCAAAAATCAGGTATACGCTGTCGACAAAACGGCTTCGGACCAGGAGACCGTTCCCACGGAACAACTCATCATTCTGAACGTTGTGAAGAGACGGGTTAATGTCAGGAAATCACCCACGACACGAGCGCGAATAATCTTCAGAGCGAGACAGCGACAGGAATACTTACTTTTAGATGAAAAGAAGGGCTGGTACCAGATATGGATACCTCAGATTAAGAAAAAAGGGTGGATTTCTGGGAAGATGGTTGTCAAACAGCGCAAACGATGAGCTGTCTGTCAGGTTGGCTGGCCTTTCGATGCAGAGTTTCATCCCGCGCGAAGTCGCAGGGCTAGGTGATCAGTTTTTTCGCTATTTGTGTGGTTCGCAGGACTATTTCCTCAGCGGTTGCCTTATCCCGTTTCAGCAAGCCTTCACCCGCTTTGATCTTAATGCGGGTCACTCTCGGGGTAATTTCTTTCAGAACTATGACTATTTCCAAATCGTCCGCTTTGGCGAAGATTTTTTCGCCATCCTTAATTTTTTGAACCCTTTCCACCTCGATTACCATTTTGCGTAATGCTACGAAGAGAGCCTTTTTCACTCGATCATAGTCGTAGGAGACGGTTTTCGAAACTGGGTTCGATGCAAAGAAATCCGCGCCAGTGGCTACGCCTGACCCTACGGTACCTAAAGCACCTATGGCCGCGGCACATCCACTTAGGAGCAATATGAGAGAAAGACCGATGGCGAGAGCTCGAACTGAATTGTTGGAGTATTTTCTCATTACCACCGCTTCGTTTATTTCTCAGAGCCGATCTTACCGTAAAGCCTTGAATTCGATCCTCCAAAGTTACATAGAGCAATCAGTATGCCAAACAGATTCTGGTAAGATATGCTATAAATTCAGTTTCTTATCTAAATCAATGCTCCACGCCTCACAACGGAGATGGTCGGAACGGGGCCAAGAGTGCCCAATTGTGTCACTCAGCTTTCAGAGAAGCCTAACATCGAGAAAGACCATCTATTGTCTGGTCTGATTTTAGCTGCCCAGTATATTATCGAGACGTTCCAGGTCGTTGACGACCTTCCAGTTGCCGCCTCCCGCCTCAACACGGGCTCGCCACTCCTCAACTCGCTTATAGTATTCCCGGGGATCAATGTTGTCACTGCGAAGTTTTGTGACATTGAGGGCAACGACATTGCAACCATCCATCTGGATGGGAAAGTTCCGGATGTGCCCTTTGACCAAATCTTCCTTGAGGTCAGAGAATATGAGTATGTACTTTTGTCCAGCTCCGGCCTCGGTTAAATATTCCACGGACTGCAGAACCCCGCCGGTAATGTCCGTATAAGCACTGCCCTTAGCAGTATTTACGAACTTTTCAATTTTCTGCTTGAACAGACGTTTCTGTTGGTTGGCCACCGATGGACGCCGGTCAAAAGTCATTTTGGCTATAATGTCTTTTTCACTGAAGCTTCCACTGTCGATGCGAGCCACCGCCATGGTGTCCCCGGGCTGCAGGGTGCCGAGAAGATAGTTGATAATCGCCTCAGCTCTTTTCAGCTCCTTTTTGTAGGTGCCTGAGGTGTCCAAGAGCATGTAGACTCCTCGGGTATGACTGGTGCTATCGACACAGCCCCATAACAATACTGAACTGAATAGGATTAGGGTCAGCGTTTTTTTAATCACGACGCTTCCTCCTCTACGATAATATCAGGTTGATGTTTTTTGTCCCTGACCAGGTTTTCCACCCAAAGCGGTGGAAAGATAAATAGGTCGTAAATATTCACCATCAGCTCACCAAAATAGCGGCTGATGTTTCCCAGTAAACGGAGGAAAAAAGCAAGCCAGCGCAACACTGCCGTAGTCACTACTCCCAGTACGGTACGGGAGGATTGCACAAAGGACTCAAGGGGTATGGCTACAAATGTCAGGGCAAAGGGCAGAACAAAGCCCATTACCATCTGCCCTACTGTGGGAATCCAACTATTGACCGCAACACCAGTCGCTTCAACAGCGGCAAGGGATTGCCTCAAGGCCTGCATATCCGCGGCGATCTGATCTCGCATGAATGCCAGCGCCGACTCAACGCATGCCAGGATGGTCAAGATGGTAAAGGTGACCCAGATCATGCGAATACGCATCTTGTCATCCAATTGCCCTATGATGGGGAATAATCTGGTGATTCGCAGTGATTCCATTAAATAGAGGCCCATGGCGAGCTCCACCAGAATGATGACCAGAGCAGCAACATTTGCAGTTTTAAATTTACCGATGTAGCTTCCACCTCCCACCATCTCCGACATTGGGAGCGCAATTAGATTGAAATTTATCACTGCCCCCCCTACGGCGATGAGCAGGACAAAGCCGGAGATGAAAAACTGGGTGAGCGATGAGGCAGTTAACATGCGGGCGGCCTTGTCGGTCTGTTCTCTTATTTCCTCGTATTCGGTCATCCGGTTGTCGATAACTCTGGCACGCTCGTGTAATCCGGTTATGGTTTTGCCAACTTGCTCCAGAGTTTGCGCCATTTTGCGCCAGTACGGCATCATTTTTTTCAGGGCACCGTGGCGGACAGCTACCGACTTTCGGTACTCTTCCATTGCACTCTTGTACTGGGAGACGGTGGTTTTGTGGATTTCGTTCAATATATTGACTACGGTTCCATCTCCCTGAGAGGGAAGATTCGCCACCGCCTCCACTGCACTCACCCAGCCGGGAGGGGCCGGTGGTGACTCTGAGCTTTCTCGATAATCCTCATCTATCCGAGTAGTTTGATCGGACAGAGCCCGGTGCAGCGTAGGATAACCACTCAGGTCACGCTTTACGACCGCATCGACACGGTGAAATTCCCGCTCAATCAAACGCTCCACTGACTCTATCCCGGCGGTGAGCAGGACTTCCTTGTTGCGCTGAACCAGTTTCTGCTCGGCGAACAGTACTGATCGCGCCATCAAGCGGAAGCCGCTATGGATAACGCGACTTAAAGAGTAGATAGCTCTGTGCGCGGGGGTGCGCGCGAGGTAAAGCAAAACCACCATCACCGCAATCCATATGAGCATGGATAAGACTGGGGATCCCGGCCAGATTACGAGTAATTTTGTCAAAGACATGGGAGCCTCCTCTCATTTCACCGGTCTTTTTCCCGCAACAATAGGCCCGTAGATCCAGCAATGGCGAGGACCATCTCACCTCGGTGGAAACGTGAGCCCGATAGGGGGTTGTGTCTTTTTTTGTACATCAGCATATACATTTCGACTTTTGCCTATTTTGGCTTGATAATGCTCATTCAAAATACTGTCTCGTAGGGCGTGGGAACTTTCGACTCTCCCTTTATGCCACAGCAAGATGGCAAGAAACGTTTGAAAATGTGTAGTTCCTCCACAATGACCACTCAGTGATCATGTTGTATCATCTGCACGTTGCAGCAAGATCCATACCAATCCAACCGCATTGGAAAGTCTCAGATTCAGAGAATCTCCATTGGGTCTTTTCTGGACTCAGTGGCCGATTGCCCCCCGAGTACTGAAGCCTTTCCTTATGCGATTAGCCGGGGAAGTTTTATGGGGGTTTTAAGCATGTGAGCCCGGAGCCATCTGAGTGATTCAAGTCTAACCGGGCCAGGTCTGGGCCAGGGTATTGAAGTAATGGGGGGATGGAATATAATGACTTTCTGGATTTCAATATATTTCCGACTCTCCAGCTTGTCCGGGGTAGCCTTGGCGAAATCGGATTGCCGCTGACGCCGCATGAGCTAGCATATGATCTGACCCAATCCACGCACTCGTGACAGTGTGAAGCTAGTCATTGAAATCCACGCCAGAATTGTTCTATATAAGGAGCGGATTGTTTCTATGGTTGCTGCTCATGTGAATGTGAATCGGTAGAGGAGAAACCGGGTGCTGCATTTGCCCAAAGAACTCTCGATAAAGCGACTTCGTGCCGGGGGGGTGATCACGAACTACTACTGCACCTCCGCTTGTGGTCACTGTCTGTACGGCTCCAGTCCCCGCTGGGAAAAAGAGTATATTGACCTGGAAACACTCCGCAAGATCTTACAAAAGATCAAGAACCTCGGCTGTAATTCGGTCCACATTGGTGGCGGAGAGCCGTTCCTCAATCTTGATGGGCTGAAAATGGTTCTCCAAGAGGCTGGGGCACTGGGGGTGCAGATCGAATATGTGGAGACGAACTCGTCTTGGTTCAATGGACGAGAGTCTGCAGTGGAGAATCTATCTTCTCTCAGAAAGAGCGGTCTTTCCACTGTCCTCATATCTATGAGTCCATTTCATAACGAACACATACCTTTTTATAAAGTCAAAGGGGTTATAGGAGCGTGTAGGGAGACGAACATAAACATCTTTCCCTGGATATCGGAGTTTTACCCCGAGATTGATGGCTTCGATGATCGAACTACTCACACCCTCTCAGAATATGAAGAAAAATACGGCGGGGATTATGTTTCGAGAATTCCCTCACGGGACTGGATTCATTTTGGCGGAAGAGCCCTGAAGACTTTTTCCAGGATCTATGGAACAGAGGATCACCGGCAGATTGTCTCAGCAAACACGGGTGGATGCAGGGAACTCTTAGAGGTGAGCCACTTTCACATTGACCTGTTTGGCAACTACATTCCGGGCCTCTGTTCGGGTCTGGCCATCCATTATGATGATTTGGACAAAGCAATATCTCCCGCAGATTATCCCTTCCTCTCGACCCTTTACCGCAAGGGGATAAAAGGCTTGTTGGATCTCGCTACCAGCGAATACGATTTCCAGCCCTCAAGAGACTACCTGTCAAAATGTGATCTCTGTTTCCATATCAGACGGTATCTGGTGCTGCACCTTTGTCTTAATTCAAAAGATTTGCAACCTGTGGGCTTCTATGAAAATGTCTAGGGTGAAGATACGGTGTTTTTGCTGGGAGGGTTATTCAACTGCTGGCTGTCAATCGTCGACGTTACCTTTTTCCTGGATTCATTGACACCCTGAACGGTGGACTACTCCATTAACCGGTCTGAGACCCTCAGGTCCGGGATGCGGTGGGGATCAACCCCGCCTTTGTACCATGCACGATACTATTGCTCCTCTAAAGAGAATTCCTGCTCAATTGCTTCAGAATCTCCAGGGTGTTTTTTTTGATCTCGACGACACCTTCACAACTCAGGGGAAGATTCCCGCGTGTTCCTTTGGAGCACTCTGGGATCTCAAAAATGCTGGACTTACTCTTGTTGCCGTCACCGGTAGGCCGGCTGGTTGGTGTGATCACATTGCCCGCATGTGGCCCGTTGACGGTGTAGTGGGAGAAAATGGGGCTTTCTATTTCTGGTTCGATGAAACGGAGCGAAAACTGAAAAACCGTTTTCTGGACACTGATTCTGTCCGTGCTGAAAAACGAGAGCGTCTCCTGAATGTACGCGACGAAATTCTCGCAGCCGTTCCAGGCTGTGCCCGGGAGGCGGATCTGGCCATTGACTACTGTGAGGACGTGCCGCCATTGGACCCCGAAGCAGTCAAGAAAATTTGCGAGATATTTAAATCGCACGGTGCCACCTGCAAAGTGTCTTCCATTCATGTAAATGGCTGGTTTGGGAAGTATGACAAACTTGGAATGGCCAAGCAGTTTATAAAGGAGCGCTTGGGTGGTGAGCTGGATGAAGAAAAAGGCAGCTTCGCTTATTGTGGGGACTCACCCAATGATGAGCCCATGTTCGAATACTTTCCCATCAGCGTGGCGGTGAAAAACGTCATGAAATTTGCTGACCAGATGCAGACGCTGCCGAGATACATAACCTCACAGGAAGGTGGAGAAGGATTCGCGGAGTTTGCCGAACATATCCTCAAATACAGGCACAAGGCGTAAGGTATAGGGCGCAAGGCATAATTAAATTTTGGATTTCAAAATTCGCAATCCGCAATCCGAAATCCGAAATTCCCTCTCCATGCTCCATGCCTAAAGTAAAATCATACATTTCTCCGGATTCAGAAACAGGTAGAGTTCTTGTCCTTCTTCCTGAGGCAGATGATGCGGAACCTGCACCCTTATCGTATTGCCATCTACACTGACGAAAAAATACAAAAAGTTGCCCAAGTAGGCCTTATGGGCAATGGTCCCTTTGAACAGGTTCTCCTTCCCTTGAGGCGGTTCAGCAAATACTTCCACATCCTCAGGACGTATAGATGCATACACTTTTTTCCCTGGTGT
>CAYFXH010000017.1:0-5958 GCA_964346905.1 uncultured Desulfobacteraceae bacterium
ATGGCAGGAAAGGAACCAGGAGCCAGGAGTCAGAATCCAGCAGGCAGCATTGGAAACTAGGCACGAGAACTAAGCAATAACCACAGCGGGACGACACGGGGACGGGGAGAAACGGCGAGACGGGGATGAGAGGTCAGAAGTCAGACGAAAGAGGATAGGAGGTAGTTGAGAGGAACTCAATTTTTGTTGCCTTTCTCCTGAATTCTGAATTCTTACTTCTGGCTTCTGAGACAAGCTGGAATTCAATGTAGTTATCCATTAGGATATGGGGTATTGAAACTTAAAAACAGAGCATGGAGACAATGGACCACCACAATCCCATCTACTTGGCGCCAACCGATATCATCGACAGCAATCACCCCACTATTCAAAAGTACGCCAGAAAAACGATTGCGGGCAGCAAGGACCAAGTGGATCAGGCGGTGAAACTCTACCTGGCTGTGCGCGATACCATTCGCTACGACCCCTACAGCCCCTTCCACCTGCCGGAACATTATCGAGCCAGTTCGGTTCTTGAGCGAGGTAAAGGTTTTTGTGTGCCCAAAGTGGCCCTTCTCTGCGCTTTAGGTCGGGCCTGCGACATCCCGTCACGAGTCGGCTTTGCCACCGTTAAGAACCATCTTGCCACCAAGCAACTGATCGATTTTCTCGGCAGCAATGTTTTTGTGTACCATGGTTTTGTGGAGTTGCACCTGGAAGGAAAATGGGTGAAAGCCACCCCGGCGTTCAATAGGGAGCTCTGTGAAAAGCACAGGGTGGAGCCGTTGGAATTCAACGGCCGGGAAGACTCCCTTTTTCATCCTTTCAACCGAGAAAACAAACAATACATGGAGTATGTGGAATACCACGGCACCTATAGCGATATACCGGTTGACACCATCGTAGCAGCGTGGAAAAAGGCATATGGTGAAGATCGGGTCGAAAGCTGGATCGAAATGTTTGGTCAAGAGGAAGATACTCAGTTTGCTGATTTTGATAAAGAGGATGTGTGGCAGGGGTAGGTGGTAACATTTAGTACGTGTACGTGGGTCGGTAGATGAGAGGGAGACACACAGGGTTGCTGCTGGAGATGGTATTGACCTTACTTTGAACGTGACTCTTTGTCAGTAATGAAGAGTCTCATCGGATAGGACTGCGGATGAAACGTTTATTGCTACTTGGTGCACTTTTAGTTGCTGCCTTGACACCTGGTCTTACTGGTGCTGAAGAGAGAGCAGAGCAGAAGAAGCTGGTTCTCGTCTGCTCCACCACTCAGATAGCAGATTTTGCTCGACAGATTGTGGGGGATCGATGCGAGGTCAAGACTATTCTGGCACCTGGGGCAGATCCACATACCTACATGCCAACTCCACAGGATGCGAAGATGGTGCTGGGTGCAGATCTCAGTCTACAAAACGGATTGCACTTGGAAGGCAAGAACTGGATGGCAACATTGGCTCGGGATGCCAACAAACCTCTGGTGACCGCTGCTGAGGGGATAAAACCCATAGAAATTGAAGTGGAGGGAGAAACGATCTCGGATCCCCACTCCTGGTTCTCCCCTCGCAATGCAGCAGTTTATGTAAACAATATTTTGCGAGCAGTTTCGAAGATTGATCCTGAGGGCAAGGAGGAATATGCTGCACGGGCAAAACTGTATTTGCAGCAGCTTCGGGTTCTTGACTCCTGGATTCGGGAGCAGGTCAATCGGATCCCGCCACATCGGCGAATCCTGGTGACCAGTCACGATGCGTTCAACTATTTCTGCCGGGAGTACAAATTCAACGGTGACCATAACTACCTCAGCCTTGCCCCGATTGGTTGGTCTACTGGCGCTGAGGTGGGTGCCGGCATGACTCCAGAAAGGCGAAAACAGGTAATCAATTCCATCCGCAATTATGGTGCCCCGGCCGTGTTTGTGGAAACCAGCGTCAACCCCAAGGTGATCCGGGAGATTGCTCGAGAGTCCGGAGTTCGCGTCGGAGGCAAACTGTATTCCGATTCCATGGGAGAGCAAGGAACAGCGGGCGAAACCTATATTGGCATGATGCGTGAAAACGTACTGACCATCCTCACCGCGTTGCGAGAATAGACGAAAAGTACACAGAAGGAAGGAGACAGAGTGCGCATTGCTCTGGCAGTGCTTATCTGGCTATTATTTGTTGGCGGTCTGGGGCTCTATACACACCATCGCGATGCAACAGCCCGGCGGGGATCAAGGCCGACTGTGGAGATTCAGACTGCTGCGGGGAACTATGCCATAGAGATCACGACGACCTTCGCCGTAGAGCCAGATCCTTTCGCGCTCCAGACCGACGAACTGGGAGAGCAAGCGGCTCTTGTGGTCCGTCTTGGTGATCGGGAGATTTTGCGGAGAACTGATCGGTTGGAAGCCGCAACCCCAATAAGGGTGGAACCGTTGCTGGGCCTCGTGGAAGGCACCAACGAGATATATCTGGAGGCCAGCCCTCCCTTGGAACAGGTGGGCAAGAGCCAGGCGGTGCGCGTACAGATTCTGCGTGATGGGCAAACTGTTGCCGATCAGACATTCTGGTCTTCACCAGGAGGAAAAGTGGCAGATACGATGAGGTTTGAACTTGGTATTGCCTGGGAACCGGAGGAGGATCATGGCTCCTAACGAATCCTCTGCAACCGTAACCATTGAGGTGGAAAACCTTACGGTAAGCTACGGCCCCAAACCTGCCCTGCTGGATGTCTCCTTGTCCATCAACAGGGGTTTGCTCGTCGGGGTCATTGGTCCCAATGGTTCGGGCAAGTCTACTCTCATCAAAGCAATACTCGGTTTTGTAAAACGGGACGTCGGTTCTGTAAAAATCCTTGGGATTCCCACAGAGAAAGCCAAAGGACTCGTGGCCTATGTTCCCCAACGGGGTGCCGTAGACTGGGACTTTCCCATTCAAGTAAAGGAAGTGGCCATGATGGGCCGATACGGCAACATTCCTTGGTATCGCGAAGCCACTGAAGAAGATAACCGTATTGTCGAGGAAGCCTTAGACATGGTACGTATGGGCGAATTTCGCGACCGCCAGATTGGTCAACTTTCAGGGGGGCAACAACAGCGGGTATTCATGGCTCGCGCTCTGGCGCAAGGGTCAGAGATTCTGCTATTGGATGAACCGTTTGCCGGTGTGGATGCAGCCACAGAAAGAGCGATCTTGGAGGTTCTGGAACGGGCTAAAGCCGCGGGACGCACCCTGGTAGTGGTTCATCACGATCTTGGGACTGCTGCGGAATATTTTGATCGCCTTATCTTGCTCAAGCAGCGGCTCTACGGTTACGGTACTCCCAGCGCGGTTTTGCGTGAGGATCTCTTGAGTGAAGTCTATGAAGGTCGGCTGCGAGTCTTTGCCGATCTCGCTAAGAAGGAGGCCTAAAGAGGATGGACTCCCTTTTGGCTCTATTTTGGGCTCCGCTCCAGGAGACATTTTTTCAGAAGGCACTCATCGGCGGCTCTGTAGTGGCTCTCGTGTCCGGTGTTATTGGCTGTCTTGTAATCTTGCGAAAAATG
The DNA here is from genome assembly GCA_964346905.1 of uncultured Desulfobacteraceae bacterium. Lineage (GTDB taxonomy): Bacteria > Desulfobacterota > Syntrophobacteria > BM002 > BM002 > BM002. Next base: position 3,509 of record CAYFXH010000017.1, read on the forward strand.
GCTTTCTTGGGTGACGCCCTCTCGCACGCCATGATTGCCGGGGTAGCGGGTGGCTACCTGTTCATGAAAATGCTTTTTGGCATCGAGGCCCATGCACCGGGTATGCTGCTCGGATCGTTGATTGCTGCGGTACTTACGGTTGTACTTATCGGCTTCGTCTCCCGGGTTTCTAGGATAAAAGAAGACACAGCCATAGGCATAATGTACACAGGGATTTTTGCCGCCGGGGTGGTAGTGGTGTCCATTTTTCGAAACTACATTCACATCGATCTGATGCATTTTATCATGGGCGATGTGCTGGGCGTAGCAGACGCAGATTTATGGGCGTCTACCATTACCGCGGCGCTGGTGCTCTCGGTGATTGTCATGTTTTTCCGCCACTTCCAGCTTACGACTTTCGATCCAGTCATGGCCGTTTCCATCGGCATGCCCGTGGTCCTGATCGACTACGCCCTAACCACATTGGTCTCCTTAGTAGTGGTAAGCGCGGTGAGCATGGTCGGCGTCATTTTGGTGGTAGGACTTCTCATCACCCCAGCCGCGACCGCATACCTTTTGAGCGATAGACTTGAGAGGATGATGACGCTCGCTGCCATCTTCGGAGTGACGGGTGTCATCGGCGGGCTCTACCTCTGCGTTTGGCTGGACTCGTCCGGGGGTGGTGCTATCATGCTGTTTTGCACGCTGCAATTCCTGGTGGTGCTGATCGTAGCCCCCCGCTATGGCATTCTGGCAAGATGGATGCGTCTCCGACGCATAGTGCCACAGCAGCTGGTTGAGGACATCTTGGGAACGGTACTTCGCCATGGCGATCAACCTGTGGCCGTTGGCGCAATTGAACCTTACGTGCAAGATCACGGAGGGATTCAGCGGGCAGTTCGCTCTCTGGTTTCGCAAGGTTTGCTGGAGATGGGGCAGAAAGGGATGGTACTGACAGATGAGGGTCGAAACGAGGCCCTGCGGATTCTCCGCGCCCACAGGCTCTGGGAAACATACTTGCAGCACGTAGGTACTCCTGAGGCGGAGATCCACACCCGAGCGCATTCCCTGGAACATATGCACGATCCAAGTGCGGTGAATTATTTGGATGAGCTGCTGGGACATCCCGTTAAGGACCCACACGGCAAGGAGATCCCCGAAGACGCTGCCATCATCCTGCCAGGAAGTGTGGTGTCACTCAGTCTTTTGCGTGAAGGTCGGAGAGGTTCAGTGGAGAAAGTTCCAAAAGGCTCGTCTTTCTCTGGATTGCGTCCGGGTGACAAAATTCATGTGGGTGCCCGCCGAGACCAGGGAAAAACCTGGGTTGCCGTGCACGAGGATGGTAGGGAAATTACCATGGACCACGCTACCGCCGATGCAATTCTGGTAAGGTGTGAGTGAGTGACTTTCACAATCGACACTCAAAACACTCCGTATGGGGTCCACAATGTTTAGTCCCAAGCCTAACCACCGTTTTGTATCGAAAATCCAGCATGCAGTTTTGAGGATCACATTTCTGACATTATGAGGGGAGAACCTGTTCCAGCTAAGATGACCGCTTGCGTATGGCGTGGCGGTTCCGAGGTGGTGATCGAGACCGTACCGGTGCCTGAAATCTTTGACGGCGAGTTGCTCGTTCAGGTTCAGGCCTGCGGACTCTGCCCAACCGACATCAAAAAGATCGATCTGGCTCTGGCTGAGCCACCTGTAATCCTCGGTCATGAGATGGCGGGTGTGGTGGTGGCAGCAGGCAAAGGTGCAGAACCGTATCTCGGGAAAAGAGTGGCTGTTTATCACCATGTGCCGTGTCGCCATTGCCGGCTGTGCAAACTCGGCCGCTACAGCCAGTGTGCAGAGTATAAGAAGACCGGAACAACCGCGGGGTTTGCGCCTGCCGGAGGAGGCTGGGCTGAATACGTCAGGGTTTCTCCCTGGATCGTAAGCGGCGGTGGTGTGGTGGAGCTCCCTGAGAGGTTGGCAGCAAAAGTTGCCATTCTCATGGAACCTCTCAATACCTGTCTCAAGTGCGCCGCAGCTCTTCCCGATTCAAATGGCACTGTGGTGATCTTGGGCCAGGGGCCCGTTGGCCTCATGCTCACCGCCCTGATGCACAGAGGTGGTTGGGAGGTTGTTACGGTGGAGCCGTTGCCAGAACGACAGGAAAAATCTGTCAGTTTCGGTGCGAAAGCAGTTTTTCATCCCGACAAGGACATGGTTGCGAATCTTCAGGCGGCTGCAGCACCTTTGGGGCCTGATGCCGTCATCGCCGCCACGGAGTCTGAAGAAGCCATTGAAGGTTCTCTCAGGGCGTTGCGGCCTGGCGGGACCCTGATTCTCTTTGCCCATACTCGCAGGGGTCAGGAGCTTACAATCGATGCAGGTCAAATCGGCGTTGCTGAGAAACATTACGCGCTTGGCGAGCGCCTTGAAGCGCTTCTTGAGCAGCTTGGTGGCGCGCTTGGGCTTGTGCA
>CAYFXH010000017.1:5968-7553 GCA_964346905.1 uncultured Desulfobacteraceae bacterium
TTTGCCCATACTCGCAAAGGTCAGGAACTCAAGATCGATGCCGGCCAAGTCGGCATTGCTGAGAAACAGATTATTGGAAGCTATTCATCCTCAATCGAGCTGAATTCGCTGACAAAGGAAACCCTCTTTGACGAGCGTTTCCCGTGGGGAGAGATCGTAACCCACGTATTTCCGCTAAGCGAGATCAATCGTGCCCTCGCCTTATCAAGACGGCCCGAGGGGGGTTCACTGAAAGTAGCTGTAGCACCAGATCCTGATGTTGTGGAAGGGTAACGTCGGCAGTATTTTGTCCGTTGTCAATCGCCCGTTGCATCTTTTGCTTACTTTGTTCGCCGCAGAGCGCAGAGCGCACAGCGTTTTTTTGGGGCTTTACGCTTTGCTCTTTGCTCTATGCGCTATGCGTTTTCACGGACAACGGACGGTTTTAGAAAAAGTCGCGAAAAATGACATACACCGTACCTGAAAAAATGTCAGCTTGCGTCCTTCATGGGAGAGAAGATGTCAGGGTGGAAAGAATACCGGTTCCACAGCTGCAAGCAGGAGATCTCCTCGTCAGGGTGGAAGCGGCTTTGACGTGTGGTACGGATTTGAAGGTCTTTCTCCGGGGCTATCACGAACGGATGATTCAACCACCCTCAGTTTTTGGCCATGAGTTCGCCGGCGAGGTGGTATCCAGCCAAAATAGACGCTTTGCAGTTGGAACCAGGGTAGTGGCCGCCAACTCAGCCCCTTGTCGGGACTGCTATTTCTGCGAGTTAAACAAACCTAATCTCTGCAGTGATCTCCTTTTTGCTAATGGGGCCTATGCGGAATATATCCGAGTTCCCGCACGAATTGTGGAGGAGAACTGCCTCACCATCCCCTCAGATCTTCCTGCGGCTAAGGCAGCGCTGGTGGAGCCTCTCGCCTGTGCAGTCAAAGGCGTGGACGATGTTGCTGTAACAAAAGGTGAGAAAGTGCTGGTGATTGGCGCAGGACCTTTGGGCCTCATGTTGGCGAGGCTATCCGTATTGGCTGGCGCGGAAGTGACCTCGGTTGATGATCAAGCCGATCGCCTTGCCGTTGCCGGCGAGCTCGGTGTGACCAATGCTGTTGCAGAAAGACTTTCAGCCGAGCTGGTCGAGCACCTGCGCAATGAGTACACGCCTCACAACCTGGGCTTTGATTGCGTGATTGAGGCCGTGGGCAAACCGGAAACTTGGAATCGTGCTGTGGAGCTGGTGCGGCCGGGTGGTCGGGTGAATCTCTTTGGCGGCTGTCCACGGGGAACTGAGCTTCGTGTGGATGCCACCCGGTTGCATTACCAAGAAATTAGCATATATGCATCCTTTCATCATACTCCAGAAACAGTGCGGCAAGCTTTAAACTTGGTTGCCACCTCACAGGTTCCCGCCTTCACTTTGGTCAGAGAAGGGAGATCACTCTTCGATCTACCCCAAGTACTCCAGGAAATGCGGGCAGGGTCGGCTCCGCCCAAGACGGCAATTATTCCTCAGCTTCCTGCAGGAGCACGGCGACGCCACCGTGCGTCACCTCGAGAGCGTCCCCGGCGACGAGTCCTTCGAGACGCTCCAGACGCTGGCCT
>CAYFXH010000017.1:7563-29668 GCA_964346905.1 uncultured Desulfobacteraceae bacterium
AGGAGCACGGCTTTCAGGCGACGACATGGAGACGTTTTCTGGAGACAGAAGAAAACCACCTCGGTAGTCTGAGACTGTCAACGATGACCAGAGATGGCCACCAATTGCCATACCGCAGGCGAGGCGCAGATCCCGCCTGCAGTGGGTTGTCCGGTGAGCTAAAAAGGGGGACGGTGGGCTCGACCTAATACTGTGTCCCACCGGCACGACCATCTTTCTGCGGGCGAACCCTAACTTCGAAAGCCCTATAGAAATTCTCGCTAGATTTTTTCTTGCCGTAGCGGTTAAGTTCGTATCTTTGGCCGCGCACCCTAATCTTTGTACTGCCTACACGCTGCGGCTCAAAGCAAATCAGACCCTTGTCTTCATCAGGAGAGTACTTGACAACATCAGGTCTTTGAGCCCAGATACGGTCGACCGTGTATCCACCACGAGCCGGTTTTCCCGAAATTGACAATTTTTCACATCTGGACTCCCCCATTTTGATCGCAACTGTTTTCTCGGCAAAACCATCGACTGCAATGAAAGATGCCAGGAAAAACGCGGTAACGAACAGTGTCCTGGTAACTGTTTTTCTATTCATACCTCAATCCTTAACAAAATAGGGGACGTGGTTGACAAAGGGGACAAAGTGCTTGAAGAGACAAGCCAAAAGATCAAGCAGCAGGTAGCCAGCCACGATTGGTGCTCTCCACCTCCGCGATTGCACAGATCTTGCGGAGAGATCAATACGGACAATGTGGAAACAACGTCCCCTATATTTATACATTTATGACCCTTTCAAAAGGGTCATAAACCATTTTTTACAATTAATCAACAATCTCCCTTTCATGTACACAGCGCGGCGAAGCTCCTCGGTCGTTTGCAATGCCATTGACCTGTATATGGCTTGCAGGTTTCGGCCATCTGGAAAGTATAGGCCACGAGACCTATGGACAGCCGTTGAATGTGCTGGCCTTTTGCATACGGTTTTGTTTTTTGCTATAAGTGCCTGTACCAGTGGGGTCAAGCTTTTCTTTTGACAAGGAATATCAGGCTTTAAACCGTCTCAAACTCGCCCACAACGGCTTTAAACAGTGATGCCTTCGACAACCGGCTCAGCTACATGATTCTGATAGCCATTTTTGCAAGAAGGTGCATAGATCGCCGTTACACAGTGCAAAAACTCGATGAGTTCAGGAGTGATTGGAAGTGAAAACTCCTCTGGAGAAAAAATCCACAACAAAAGAAATCAAAGAGCGCTTTAATAGCGACGTAGAGCGATTTTCAAATCTGGAAACCGGGCAAGAGGCGATCATTGATGCTCCGTTAATGATGGACCTGTTGGCGAATGCAGCAGCAAAAACTACACCTCATGCAAAGCGATTGCTTGATATTGGCAGCGGTGCTGGAAACAATACAATTAAAACACTAAAGATTTTACCTGGACTTGACTGTGATTTGGTTGATTTGAGTCTACCAATGCTTGAGAGGGCGAGAGAAAGAATCTCAAAAGAGATATCGGGGAAAATTCGTCTGCTCCATGGCGATATCAGAGAGATGCAATTAGGAACAGATAGATATGACATAGTCTTGGCAGCCGCTATGCTCCATCATTTACGGGATGAGGCTGACTGGAAATTTGTCTTTAAAAAAATTTACAATGCGGTACGTCCTGATGGAAGTTTTTGGATAAGCGATATGGTCTTTCACGACATTCCAGCGATACAAGAATTAATGTGGGAAAGATATGGAGAATATCTTGAGTCTTTAGGAGGAAAAGACTATAGAACAAAAGTTTTTGACTACATTGACAAGGAAGATTCTCCCAGAAGTTTGACGTACCAGCTTGAATTAATGAAGAAGGTAGGTTTCAAAAAAATAGAAGTATTGCACAAATCGTCATGTTTTGCAGCGTTCGGTGGGGTCAAGACCAGGTCCACTTATGCGAAAAGGAGGAGATAGCGCATGGCCAGCTATAGGATTGCGGTGCTCCCCGGCGATGGGATCGGTAAAGAGGTGGTTCCCGAAGGCATTCGTGTACTGGAGTCGGTGGGCCACCGTTTCGACATCCAATTCAGGTGGGACACATTCACGTGGGGCTGCGAAACCTTCACCCAAACCGGCCGCATGATGCCCGAGGACGGGATCGACCAACTTAGCAAGTGTGATGCGATTTTCTTTGGTGCCGTGGGATTTCCCTCCGTACCGGATCACATCTCTCTGTGGGGACTCCTCATACCCATCCGCCGGCAGATGCAACAATATGTTAATCTGCGACCTATACGCATGCTGAGGGGGATGGTTTCACCCTTGCGAGGTCGAGGGCCAGCGGACATTGATTTTCTTGTGGTGCGAGAGAACAACGAGGGTGAATATTCGGAGATCGGTGGACGCCTCTATTCAGGAACTGATCAAGAGATGGTTGTTCAGGAGACGGTATTCACCAGAAAAGGTGTGGACCGTGTCCTGCGTTATGCATTTGAACTCGCCCGCACGCGTAAAGCCAAGCATGTCACCTCAGCGACCAAGTCCAATGGCATCATTCACACCATGACTTTCTGGGACGAACGGTTCGCCGCCATTGCTCACGAGTATCCGGATGTTCGGACCGATCAGTACCACATCGATATTCTCACCGCTCATTTCGTCCTGCATCCCGACTGGTTCGATGTGGTGGTGGGAAGCAACCTTTTCGGCGATATCCTTTCAGATCTTGGCCCTGCAATTGCTGGAACTATCGGTATAGCACCCTCTGCCAATATAAATCCGACTCGTGAGTATCCATCAATGTTCGAACCGGTACACGGCTCGGCGCCTGATATTGCAGGCAAAGGTATCGCCAATCCCATAGGCCAAATCTGGTCGGGCGCTCTGATGCTCGACCACCTGGGCCATCCAGAGGCTGCCGCTGCCGTGGAAACAGCCATCGAGACGGTACTGGAGGACACTTCGCTGCGAACCCCCGATATGGGAGGCACGGCGACAACTAGGGAACTTGGCGCGGCGGTTGCAGAAGCAGTCTAGCTCCGATTTCTTTACGCATCAAGGAGGTTGGGAATTAGCCAAAATTGCATTTGAAGATTTTATCTTGGCTCCACCCCTTTGCAAATATAAGAATGTGTTGAGTTATCCCCGGGATAGGCGGGCTCATGAGCTTCACCGCGACTCTTGTCCTTCAGCCGCCCAGGAACAAGCGGCCCACCTGGGGATCATGAAGTAGCTCTTCGCCGGTGCCTGCCATGGCCAACTGACCGGACACCAGGACGTAGCCTAGGTCGGAAAACTCCAGTCCTTTCTTGGCGTTCTGCTCGACCATCACAATAGTCTTGCCTTCTGTATATTGCAGATCCTTGAGGATCTCAAAGACCATGGTAATGTATCTGGGCTCAAGCCCTATGGATGGCTCGTCCACAAGTAGAACTTCCGGCTTCATGATCAGTGCCCGGGAGATCTCAAGGAGACGACGCTCACCTCCGGAAAGGACACCTGCCGGCTTGTCTCGACGGTCGGCCAAACGAGGATACTTTTCAAGCACCTTCTCCGCGGCCTCACGGGCCTGTCTCTGGTTGTCCATGAGAAAGCCTCCCATGAGCATATTTTCCTCAACCGTCATATCAGGAAAAATCGAGGCGTCCTGAAGGATGTAAGCGATGCCGGCGCGCTTGAGCTTTTCGTTGGAACTCAACCGGGTGATGTCGCTTCCGCGCATCTTGACGGCTCCGCCGGTGATGGTAGTAAATCCGTAGATTGAGTTCAAGGCGGTGGATTTTCCCGCACCATTAGGCCCGATGAGACAAAGCGACTGGCCGGCGCCCACCTGTAAATTAAATTCGTGCAAAACCACCATCTTGCCGTAGCCTGCTCTCAATTTTTCCAGAGTAAGCAGCGGTTCCTTGCCCACCAGTTCCCTTAACCGGTCTGGACTTGGCCCTTCGGCGGCAAGCTTTGCCGCTTCCCGCTCCACCTCATCGACGGAAAGTACTGTTTCCACAGGGCCCAAGCCGTAACTGCTGAAGCCGCTTTTTCCATTTTGCTGTTCTTTGTTTTGGTTCATCACCTCGCACCGAGATAAGCGTCAATTACCTGCTGATCGGTTTGAATCTGAGCGGGTGGACCAGAAGTAAGGAGTTGACCATGAGCCAGACAGTAGATGTGTTCGGCCAGGTTCATGATCGCCTGCATGTTGTGCTCGATGACAAAGAGCGTAATCCCAAGATCGGCGTTGACGCGCTTTAAGCGCTCGATCAAACCGTTGATCAGTGTCGGGTTGATACCCGCCGTAGGCTCGTCCAGAAGAAGCATCTTCGGCTCGTTCATCAGAGCCATGGCGAATTCCAAAAGCTTCTGTTGACCGAATGAGAGATCGCCCGCCATGAGTTGCCGTTTGGCATACAGCCCTACGAACTCCAGCAAATTCTCGGCCTTCTCCGTGACCTCGGGCGGATACTTGGAAAACATGGTACGGAGACCTTCGTTGCCGTGAGGTACACTGATCTGCATGTTCTCCACGCAGGTCATCTCTCCGTAGATGCGTGTCTGCTGGAACGTTCTCAGCAAGCCCAACCGCGAGATCTGCGGTACCCGCATACCCGAAATTTCGCGGCCCTCAAAGCGAATGGAGCCTTCGTCGATGGGGTGATAACCGACAATAGAGTTGAACAGTGTGGTCTTGCCTGAACCGTTGGGGCCGATAAGGCCGATAATTCTGCCTCTGGGAACCGAGAGGGTGATGTCGTCGTTGGCAATCACACCACCGAATCTCTTGCAGACGCCTGCCACCACCAGCTGCTCTCCCGTCATGCCCCACCTCCATCGAGAGCACTGGAAACGGCACGTTCCTCTACTCGATAGCCAAAGCGTTCCGGCCAACGCTCACGCATCCAGCCCATGATGCCCTGCGGAAAGAAAACCACGATAGCGACAATGAGCGCACCCATGGCCACTCTTTGCCAGCCGAACAGGTAGGTCCAGAACAGTTCCTGGGTGATGTGAAAGATCACGGCGCCAATAACCGGTCCCCAGAGGGTTCCCTTCCCGCCGAGGATGGCCATCAAAATCATCCACACCCCGAAGGTGGCGCCGGCAAAGGCCACATCAGTAGGATCAATAAAGCCGATGAGGTGGCCGGCTCCCCCACCTGCAAGTGAAAGGAAAAAGGCGGAGATACACCAGGCGACAATCTTATGCCTGGTGGTCTGGATGCCCATAGCCTCAGCTTTGTCTTCGTCATCGCGGATGGCGTTAATGGCGAGACCGAAGCGTCCCGAATAAAGCCATTTCAGTATCACGAATGCGACTACCGTCAGGATGAAAAAAAGGTAGTAAAAGAAGGCTCCGCGCTGCCCCAATCCATCGGGAAACACCGGGGTCACCAACCCGGACCCGGCGCCGATATATTCCCAGCCATTGGCGAGTTCGCCGGCGGCAACCCCAAGCCCCAGGGTACAGATGCCGAAATATTGGCCGCGCATTCCCATCGCCAGGATGCAGGCACCGAGGCCCGCGGCTACTGCCACCGCAACAACGGCTCCCGCGCCCATGCCGAGAAATAATCCCTGCAGGTACTCAACGGATGTTAGGGTCTCCACTCTGCCCGCCACGTGGACGTATTCCTCAATGGTAAAGTGCATATTTCGCTGCACCACCGCTGTGGCGTACATACCGATGCCGAAAAACACGATATTGCCGAATGAGGTGTACCCCATTTGCCCACCGACTATGTCCCAGGTGAGCGCAAACACCACCATTATCCACAAGAAGGCCAACTGGGTTTGGTAGGCCGGTACCACCCAGGGCGCAACCAAAGAAATCAGGAGGATGCAGCCGTAAAGCACGATTTTTCTTCCCTCAATAGTCATTTGAGGTACCTGCGCTTAAGCCTGAGTTTAAAGTTGCGCCAAACCAAAATGACGACCAACAGCGAGAAGACGAACGCGGCCTGAAACTCAGCGCCAAAAATGAAACCGGCGAAGTTCTCAGCTGCGCCGAGACCCAATCCTGCCAAAATCACTCCGATCACATTGCCAAGACCCGCAACGATTACGATCATGAAGGAACGAATCGTGTAGGCGAGCCCTGCGAACGGTTGAATGATCCAGATCATCACCACCAATGCTCCTGCGGCGCCGCAGATGGCAGCGTTCAGTCCGAAGGTGGTGGCATAAACTTTGTTTGTATCGACACCCAGGATGCGCGCGGCGCGGGCGTCCTGAGCGGTGGCGCGGATCGCTTGTCCAAGTCTCGTTTTTTTCAGGAATAGCGCCAGACAGACCCCCAGGACCAAAGCAATAAAAAAGCTGACAACTTTGATCTGTAGAACCGTTACGTTGCCGTCGAACAGGAACCAGGTGTCAAGCTCAGATTCGACAGTCTGCACGTCGGCAGTAAACAACTGGTTCATGAGCTGTTGCATCAGGATACCAATGCCGAATGTAGCCAGGATCGAAATAAAAAGATCCTTATCGACGATGCGAGTGATGACAATGTGGTACAGCAGCCAGCCGACGACGTACAGGGCCACCGCTGCCAGTGGTATGCCCAGGAAAGGGTGGAACCCCGCCTTGTGGAGGACATAAACGACGTATCCCCCCAGGATGACGAACTCCCCCTGGGCGAAGTTGATGATCTTCATCACGCCCCACACCAGTGCCATGCCATAGGCTGCCAGCGCAAAAATGGCGCCGATGAGTAGGCCATCAATAAGCAACTGCACGGAAAATATCGGCGCGGAGAATAAAATCAGAAGATTATCCATACTAAATGATACCACCCGCCCTAGGGGTATCACTAGGGCGGGTGGTTGGTTAGTGGGTTTATCGGTCCTTCCACTTGGGTTTCGGGTAGATCAGTGTGCCGGAGGCAAATTTGGAGGGAGCCACCGGTACGTATTTCCCCTTCTGAACCTGGCGCAGCACCATGGGCTTGGCGATGTTCTTACCCGTGTCGTCGAAATCAACCCAGCCGTAGAAGGTCTCGAGTTTGGTTGCCGCTAACGCATCCCGCACCTTTTCGGTGTCAAAGGATCCGGCACGCTGAAGGGCGTCAACATAGACCAGCACGGCTGCGGTGGACTCCGCAGCCTGGTAAGGTGGCACATAGCCGTATTCTTTCTCAAACGTCTTGGCATAGTCACCAGCAAAGCCGAACCACTTGTCCTTGTAACTCATGGTTTCCGCCCACTGGGTTGCACACAGGGTGTAATTGGCATCCCCACCAAATTTGCCGACCACGTCCGCGGCCTCGCAATGGGTGATGGCCAACATCGGTACATCCACTTTCAACTGGGCCGTCTGGCGAACCGCAAGTGCCGCGCCCTTGGAGTGTCCGGACACCACGAGCAGATCAGGTCTCAGCGCCTTGACCTTGGTCAGGGTCGCCGTCATGTCGGTGAGCTCTTTCGGCAACTTGTCATCGATGATCACCTTCATGCCGTATTTTTTGGCGTCCTCGACAACACCGGCGCGGATGTCCATGGAGAATGGATCATTCTCCACCGCGATAGCTACCTTCACGGAACTGGGAGATTTTCCCTGCTGCTTGCACTGCTCGGCAATCAGGTTGATGGATTCCGCCAGGTACTGCTCGGAGGTGGAAAGCACGGCGAACAGGTACCTGTAGCCTTTGTTAAAGAGAGACCGCGAAGCGCCGTTTCCCTCGACCATGGGGATCTTGTGCTTTTCTGTTATCGGTGCTATCCCTTTGGTGGGGCCGGAACCGTAGGGGCCGAGGATGAACTTTATGCTGTCTTGCTTGATGAGCCGCTCGGCCAACTGCCCGGAGCGAGCCGGTGTGGATTCGTCATCGTAGTATTGTACCCTGATCTTATAGTTCTTGTTGTTGACCTTGACGCCGCCCATCTCATTGATGCGTTTTACCGCAAGGTCGTAGCCGTTCTTGGTGTGCTTGCCGTTGGTGGAGTACTTCCCCGTGAAGGAAAGCGCCGCCCCGAAGGTGATAGTGTCTCCCTCAACCTTGGCGACCGCCGGACTCGTAACAACGAGACAAACGGCGGCCACCGCCACCACTAGTGCGATTAGAACTTTTCCATTTGTCGACATAAGCTTACCCTCCTTGAGTACAAATGTTCTAAATCAACGAAAAATTGCAAGGTGCCGCGAAACTTCCTGATACCGAGCTGCGATCTTTTGCTTGGTGTAATTCATCGGAGCGTTGCGGAATCAGACATATTCTCCTTGCTAACAACATCCAACATGTGAAGGTGAAAAAATAGAATACCTAGCTACTGTCAATCCCACCAGACAAAATAGAGAGTAATTTCCTGAAATCACTTATTTTTTCATAACCTAGCACCAGATTGTTTCAATTGGCCGACCCGTGAGTTTAACATGTCACGTTACAACTAGGGAAGACTGTTACCTGAAAAGAACTCGCTTCTTTTAAAGGGAAATAAATATAGGATGAAAAGTCCTTGTCTGTCAAGAGGCATGGTGTGGGAAATTACCACACTATGCAGTAATACGGGGAGCAGGATCAGCTCCGAAAAACCCGATACAAGATGCGGGAGGTGGATCTCAAAGGATACACTGAACTAAAAGTATGGTGTGCTCACTTGCCAGTGAAAAACCAATGGAGCTCGTTGCCCCGCCAGTCTTTATATTACAGGTCTTTCCATCTCGAAGCAATCCCTGATGGTTGTGTACATGTTGCCCCCGAGACGCCCAATGGCGTCCAATGACTTACTGTCTACTTCACCATTTTTCACAATGTCTGGATGAATATGAATGTTACAAACCTTGCCCAAGACCAGATTCCCGGCCATTGGCTCTGAGCCCAAAGGAATGATCTGTTGAAGTTTGCACTCAAAATTTACCAGTGAGTCTGCAACACACGGAGGCTCAACAAATGTGGATTGCTTTGGGGTAACTCCAGCCACAGCAAACTCATTGACCTCGGACGGATATGGGGCACTTGTACGATTCATTGTCTGCGCCAGAGTGTAGCTCACGATGTTTACTACAAATTCACGAGTCTGATTGATGTTTACAAGAGTGTCTTTCTCTCTTGAATTTTCTTTCAAAAGTGGAGAGAAGCACAGAATCGGCGGGTTCACACTTGCAACCGTGAAGAACGAGAACGGAGCAAGGTTTATGTTCCCAGAACTATCAACTGTTGAGACCCAAGCAATTGGTCGAGGTAATACGGTGCCAATAAGAATTTTATATATATCCTGGCTTGATCTGCTTTCGGGACTTATTTCCATCTTTGGATATCCTCCTCAAATATAACGGCCGAGCTCAGCGGCGGGGTTAATGCGTGGCTGAAGGCTGAGCTTGCGGACTCAATTCTGAAAAACCAATGGAGCTCTTTGCCGACCCGTTCCGTCGAATGCGGGTCTCACTGCAGCGAGCGGTTAGGCGAAATGGTCCCATGTCAGGGGCTGACCCCTTCTGTACAGGGCAGTAAAATAGAAGAGAACCGTGAACACTGTCAGATCAGAGTACAACCTCACTATGACTCGGGTCTGATCCAGTGCGAGCCATCACACTCCTAAATTTTGGTGGGTGTCTTGAGGTGGGGCCTGCCTGTCTACCAGTGAATAATATGCTCCTTCAGTTTTTCAGGGTGTACATCGTGCTCCACCGCTACTTTGTTGCGCACCGAAATACCCGCTTCATGGACCGTATTGGGGTCACCAGATACGAGAGGATGCCACCATTCCAGTTCTTGCCCCAAAGCCAGGCGACGGTAACTGCAGGTGCTGGGTAACCAATGAAGTTCTTTAGCCTTAGCCGGGGTCATTACCAGACAATTTGCCACTAAATCGCCACGCTGTTCATAGGAGGTACAACGACAGCGCCAAGTATCCAAAAGGCGGCATGGTACATCGGTGTAAAAAACCTCGCCCGTATCAATATAGTGTACTTTCTGTAAGCAGCACCGAGCGCAGCCATCACACAGCAATTCCCACTCGTCCTGAGTCATCTCAGTGAGAGATTTGCTCAGCCAAAATGGTTTGCGGACCGCGGCCATGCTTCTTACCTCAAGAAAGAACTTTGATCTTAACGGTGGATGTAAGGTTAACCAGGATTGTTCATAAAACGTCATCCGCTTCATGAAAAATCCGGGATTTGGAACTCCGGCTTGGCAGGTTGGGTACTAGTTCAAAGGCTTTGCCTGGAAGCACCAGTGGCGAGGGGTCAGGAGTCAGAATCCAGGAGCATCATTACCCCGTGTCCAGTTCTATGGTGCAGGATTCCAGCACTGAGCTTGTTTCCTTTCTTGCTCTTTTGCAGCACCTTAACTGTTCGTAATCTCCTGGCTCCTGGATTCTTGGTCTAATCCACCTGGGTTAGCCGGCATCGCAACCTACCTTTGGGGACCGGTGAGCCCTCTGGGCGTGAATGCTTTACTTGCCTCTTTCCCTGGCCAGTTCTTCAGGGCTCATCGTCCAAAAGGGGGTTCCATCTTTTGTCAACCGCACTTTGAACTCAAAATAGTCACCCTTTTTTACTTTGGAGGCAATAAATACATCCTTGTCATCGATCTCAGCCCAAACACCTTTCACATTTACCTTCTCACCCTTTGTGACTCCGACGCTGTTGGGGTTGACAAAGGATCTGGGGCCAAGGTGAACGGTAACAACCTCGTTGGTGTCTCGGTCCCGGACAAGCAAGGCTACTCCAGGTGCCATGCCGGGGAGAGGAGTAATTTTTTTGAAACCCACTACATAACCCTTAAAGCTATCCCACTCATTAAGGTCGTAGAGCTTGTTGTAAGCACTGTCTTGCTCCCAGCCAGCTATAGTGCTCTTTTCTCCCGCGTAGCCTACAGCGAGGCCCAAAACACATAGTGCTAAAATTAAACTAATGTTCATTAGCACACCCTGCCGATAACTGATCATGGTAACCTCCTTGTTCCTGCTGTCCATTTCCCTCTATGAGCGGGATAATTAGCCATGGTATTCTCTCAGCCAATCTCACCTTGCCAATCTTCAAAGGATCTCTACGCTACCAGATAAGTTTAACTCTTCTTGTCATTCCAATCAGCCATTTTTTCTCTCTATTGGATGATTCGAACTGAACCGGCTCGCCCTGTCGCATATCCCGAAGGAACCCCGCGCAACAAGGCGAGACTGTTTACATCCAGCCTGAACCGGGACTCTCCCGCTGAAGCGGAACTCCAGGGAGCTTCAAAGTGTTTGTAGACTCAATGAGGGTACGGGGTATTGTTGGGCAGACTGAAAAACCGTATTATTCCTGTGCGCATCTGCTTCGGTGGACGAGCAGCATGACCGCGCAACAGCAAAATCAAGAGCGAAATTTAGGATCACTGGAGATCCTTGAAAAATGGATAGTTTCTTCCGGTGTTTCTCCGGATATCCTGTTGTAAAAGGGAAGTTTGCCCTCATGATCTTCTCTAAATCTCGTAAGCCAATATTCTTCCCATTTTACCTGTTGGTCAGGATTTTCTATGATTGAATATTCAACCACGTCGAAATCCCACTTCTCTCGCTCTGGTGCCATGAGACGCTCTTTAATCTCTCCTCTGCCGATGTAAACTATGGTGCCATTTTCCTGAACATACCGGTAAATGCCACGTAGTTCAGAAGTAATATGGGTGGATTCCCTGGCCCTTCTTTGCTCAAAGGCAGGACAGAGTTGAATGACCCAAAGATCTTCCTCCTTGGTTGGTTCGAATCGCCTATCCTTGATGGGAAGCTTGGTAACACTTTCCACCCAAGGATATTTCTTTGCAACTCCTCGGGCCGTACAGAATACACCCCTGCGTGCACCCCCCTTCCTATCTGAGCTGGCCAGTGATAAAGGCAGTGAGTCTGGTTTTTCCTCTGAGTGAAATGCGAAGCCTAGTTTCAATGCTTTAGCGTCAGCATATATTGTCACTCGCTTGTCAGGTCCTAATGCAGCCATTTGGGTGAACACCACATTGAAGGCTATATACGCCTTCGATATGGAAACAAAGGGTCTATTGCTGCCTGGTTTGTCATCCACCTTAATCTTTTCCCAAGCCATAATTCTGCACTCCCTTGCTGATAGTCTCCCAGTAAATGGTGGTTTGCATCCGCCTAGCCTGAATTATTAGCGCATCTTTCGGATTTGTGCGTAAGCAACCCCAGCAAGCTGTGTCCGGACTGTTCATGAAGATAACGCGACTTGGTGACTCATCCGGTCTAGGGACTCGGCAAAAGTAATATACGCACAAATTGCGCTTGCCTGTCAAATACATTTACCAGGAGAACTTCAAACCGGAAATTATTCACTGTGCACGTTGGATTTCCAGCACCGCACAACCGCAACCCTGACCTGGTGAGTGGGTACCATGGTAACGCGGAAAAAAAATCCCCACCGGCCCTGTCACCCAAAGCAGGTGGGGATAAACGAAGAAGGAGAGTTTGTCATGAGGGGAGCGCTATGCTCACCTCACTGTTGTTAAGATGCAAACCCGATGCCAAAAAAAGAAGGCGAAGCCAGAGACTCCGCCTTCTTCTCTGAAAGATGCATGCAGACTAGGGGTATGCTTTATGCTCTATGTAATAAAGCTCAAGGGCACTTTTAACGTTCCGCAGGTCGCTCTCCGCCGCTGCGTTTTGGGCTTTCACCCGGTAGGAGCCGAACTGAGGGATGGCAACAGCTGCGAGGACGCCGATAACTCCGGTGACAACCATTAGCTCAACGATTGAAAAACCCTTACTGTTCGGTTTTTTCCAAAACTTCGCTGCCATGACACCCTCCATTCTCCTCAAAGGTTGTGCTTGAAACGTATCGCCAGCCTTCTTTCTATGGAAAAAGTATGCCATATCCATCAATCTAGCTACTTTCCAAATGATCATCAATAGTTATACTGCCATACACATTGCGGCATAAGCGCAAAATTGGCTGATTCTCCATACATGCTGTATCCAAAAGTGCATGTTTTAATCTTTCCTGCGGTCACTTGGGGAGAAAGTAAGGTGATTCAGATAGCACAGAGGAGGGGAGCCTACAATCACTGCCGATTGCGACCCAGCAAAGCGAGTAATCGATCAGGATAATCGGTGATGATGCCATCCACGCCCAGATTGAGGAGTCTTTGCATGGTTTCAACCTCGTTGATGGTCCAGGCATCTACCTTAAGATCGAGACGGTGAGCGGTGTCGATAAATCTTTTGGTGAGCACCCGGAACCCATACCTGTACTCTGGCACCTGTAGAGCGCGGGCGGTCGTTTTGAACGATGCTCCCAAATAGACCAAATTCATGGCAAAGAAAATACTCACTTCGTTTACACTCGCCGAAGTGGGGATTTCAGGACACTCCCGCCGGAACCGTTTCAGACTTTTTGATTGGAACGATGCAACCATCACCTTGTCAGTCATATGAAAAGTCCGGATCATCTCACATAACTTCACGGCCAAACATGGTTCCACCTGTTTCAAATCGATATTCATACGCATGGTGGGGAAACGGGTGAAGACTTCCTCCAAGGTGGGAACCGTGATACCTTGGCCCCGAAATGGGAAGGTTTGGCCAGCATCGCTGGTCCAGGAGTAGCCCGCATCCAGCGTTTTCAGTTCCTCTAAGGTAAATGCACTGATGGGCCCCGAGCCGTTGGTCGTGCGATCGACAGTACTATCATGCGACAACACCAGCACTCCATCACCGGTGCTATATATTTCTGTCTCCAAGACATCCACCCCCAATGCCACCGCGCGCTCAAAACCATACATGGTGTTCTCTGGCCACAGGCCAGCCCCGCCTCGGTGAGCCATTACCAGCGGACGACGTTGGATGTTTTCGGAAGATGGATGATCAGGTGCTGATTGGCCGAATGTCATAACCAGTCCCCGCGTCCAGATCCCAACAACGGCAAGGTCAAAGAAGCATTGGTATACCTCTTTGTCTCCATGAGTCAGATTATCCCAATGCGTGACGAAATCGTCGGTAGCGGTTGGCCAGTGAATGATTGGTCTGAGGTTTGAAGAACCGCCCCCGGCCTGGCTTGGGCCACCGCAAGGGAGATCCAGCGGCGAGCCAGGCAATACCTCGACCGGTGGCTTCAGTCTCGGCGGGACGGTAAACCGGTAGTTGGCTCAGGGCGGCCAACCGTTGGCACATGCCATCAAGACGCGCCAACCCACCGCTTACCTGGAGTCGGCTGACAGCCAAGCCGGCCTCGGCAATGGACTCGAGATTGGCTTGCAACAGGAATACTATACTCTCAGCTACGGCCACTGCTCGTTGCCACGGCTCGCCATTTCCCAGCAGGGTGGGGGAGGGGCCTGGTTGCCACCAGGGCGATCCCAGACCGCCGACGGTATTGATGAACACGGGTGGTTCGTCTTCACGAGACAACCAGCTGGAGAGATCAGCGGTAATATTGGGCAAATTCCACTGGCTCGCAGCCCAATCCAGCGCGGCTCCAGCGCCGTTTACAGTTCCTTCGATTATGAACTCGCTGAAATCCTCGCTGCTTCTGGCCGGACCGCTCAAGAGAGCGGGTTGGCGGATGAGTTTTGGGCCGGTAAGAATGAGGATAAACGCGCCGGTGCCGATATTGATAATGGCGGTGTCCTGACGTGGTTGCCCCAGGCTATACATGGCCGAAGTTTGGTCGCCATTTACCGCCGTCATGGGTATGTCCGCTGTCCTCAAGAAACCATAATTATGGCAGATAGGTCGGCAAAGAGGGAGTGTTTCCAGCGGCACCCCGAACAGATCCAAAAGCCAGGGATCCCAGTCGAGAGTTTGGATGTTCCACAACTGAGTACGCGAGGCGTTGGCGTGATCCACCAAAAGGGGTCGATCTCTTAGTAGGTGAAACAACAGAAAGCTGGCCAGGGGCCCGAAGGCCAGATAGCCTTCAGTAAAGGCTCGTTTCACCGCAGGCAGATGGTCCAGATACCAGCGTAATTTGCTGGCTCCATAGTGTGGGGAAAGCTGCAACCCTGTGCGCTCTTTTATGTTTTCAGCATGAGGCTTCAATCCAGTCAACCACTCGGCGGCACGGCGGTCCTGCCAGCTCAACAAGGGACCAAGTGGCTCACCGGTGCGCTTATCCCATGCCACCACGCTGGACCTTTGGGTGGCCAGCCCAGCAGCGGCAACACCCAAACGTCGAACCCTGGAGTTACCCAGTAGCGTGCGCACCACCTCATGAACGGAGGCTATTATTTCGCTTGCATCTTGTTCAACCAGCGTTGAACCGTGCCTCTGCAGGGTGAGATTGTAAGAAGCGGAAATCAGAATCTTTCCATTTTCATCCAAGGCTAGGGCACGGGTGGAAAGGGTACCTTGGTCAATCACCAAGGTGAGCGGTTGATTGTTGAGGGTGTGCCTCGTCAACTGCTGCCCCTTTTTTCATTACTCGAGAAAGTTCCTTGCCCCGACATAGCGGGTTTTGAAATATCTTTTTGCAAGGAGTTCAGTACGTATTTTTTTTCCTCTTCGCGGTGCATGAATAAACTTGCCGTTGCCTGTGTATATGCCCACATGAGAAACCCTTCTGCCTCCGGAAGTGGCAAAGAAAACAAGATCTCCCAGCGACAGGTCATTTCGTTTGACCGGAGTTCCGACCCTATATTGTTCTCTCGACGAACGGGGGAGATTCAGGCCATTTAGCTGGTACACAACCATGGTCAAGCCGCTGCAATCAAATCCCTCACCTGGAGATGAACCGCCCCATCGATACGGGACACCTATGAATCTCTTTGCTGTTTTCACAATCTCACTCCGGAGATATTTCCTATCCCCATATTTTCTCTGTTTTGCTGCTGCGTACTCATCAGGGCTGACTATGTAATATGCATCTATGATTCCTGCGGCACGAATATTTTCGGCTTTTCTGCGAGCGGCCTCTTTTGTGGGAAAATCACCGAAACGAACCTTGTAGAGCCCTGTTCTGTGAACAAAATAGTAGGCATCCAGACCGCTTCGCTCAAGAGTTTCACTAAGTCGGACAGCGTTGTCCAGATTTGCGAAAGCCCCCACCTGAATGGAATAGCCCATATGGGCTAATGGTCTTGCCGGTGGTGTTGGCCGTGAACCGGGAGAGACGGCACCTCCGCCCCCACAACCCACTGCCAGCAGGATGAAGGATACAGCCAGACGAACATGGCGCCATTTGAAAAAAATCCCAAGGATTGTGTTTGCGTTCCGCAGCATCTTTTCCAGTGTTCACCCAGTTGTAGTGGTACATCCCAGCAGGAGTTTCTAGACTTAGCCTGACTCCACCGGGTGGTCTTTACAGCGGTTATGATGGAGATATGTCGTCCATTGTGGCCTCAGATTCCAGGGAGAGGTAAAACTCTTTCTCCATAGCTTGAACCTCTTCCATTCTTGTGGGTTCGAGATATGTTGCATAAATAGGGTCAGCTGTTGGGATTGATCTGCCCAGTAAGCCTTGCTCAAGCAGAGACAGGGATTCAATGGATTTATCACAGACGGGGTAGCCCCTATCATCTAAGGGGATGATAGCATCAAACGACACACTGGAAATATTATTGATATCCACAAGCTTTATATCTCCAGCGCGGGTGAGGAGCAGGTTTCCTATGCCCGCTAGATCCGGAACGTGCTTAGTCTCCAGGATCATTTTCTTGGCTTTTTCTATGAAGATTTCAGCTTTTTTCCGAACTCTGCCAATCCAGCGGTCGCCGATGGACATCGCATCCTCAAAGTCTTCGAAACTGATCCGCCGCAAAATTGATAGCAAATGCTTGTCATCCATATTGCCCCAGGGGTCTAAGATCGCTCCTTTCACGTACTCTTGGAGGCCGCAAAGGAGGAGTTCGCGTTTTCCATTCCTTGAATAATCAACGAGGAATTCTTCGGACTTGGCGAAATTGTCCGGGCCCAGGTAGGACTCAATCATCTTAACTCTTTCTACTTCCTCTTCGGCTTCCTGCAGTCTCTGGAATCTCGTTCTGAATATTCTTAGCATTTTTAGAGGCTCTGCCCTGGGATACCACTTGGCCCCATCGATGATGACCCCATTTTTCTCATTTTCCACATCCTCGGGGCTCAATACCTCCATGATATGGGAGCGCAGTCCTTGGCGGTAATGCCTCCGGTAAATATAGCCTGAAGGATCTCGGATAAAGTTCAGTCTCAATACATCTTCTTGATTAAGGTACGGTTTGTCTCTGACATCTTCTTGCATGGGGAAAATCCTCCGGTCTTTTGGAAGAGCCGGGGTGAACCCTATTGCCTATGCCTTTACAGTGGCTCCCTCATTTTTAGAGCGGAAGGTCGATGGGCCGTGGTAAACTCGACGACGATGTTATCTTGTCTGCCGATCTAAAAGAAAGAAACTTCATCAAGCCAGATTGTGGACCCCTTGCCGCGCTTGAAAATCCCTTCATGCACTACCCAATCGATTCCCTCTACGTAATTTAGCTCAAGTATTTGATTGGTACCCAACCTTAGAGCGCGGCCTTTTTGGAGTGACAGTGAGTTAAAAGGAATCCGAGTTTCTTGCCATTGCTTGGTAACGGATATGGCATGAAACCAATTTTCCTTCATTGCCGAGCCTTTTTGGCTGTCGCTGACTAGAAACCAAACCGTAAGATTTCTATCAGCCTTCAGGTAAAACTTTATTCCCGAGTACCTGGTAAGATCGCGCCTGAGCCGATTACTTATCCTCACGTGAATTGCCCTGTTCTTAAATTTTTCAACTCTCTTGGTACCCAACTGAAAATCCATGGCCAATGATTTGTTTGTCCCGATGGCACCCTGGGTTTCGTCGACATACACGTTTTGATAGCCTCCTTTACCGGTCCTATGCCCTATCCTTTTGCCAACAATCCATCCAGCCAAATCAGAAGTTCCATCCTCAAAACTGCCAGCAATATTTTTGATCTCCCTATACGCTTCAACTTTCAACTCGTGCAGTAACCCCTTCCTGTTAACAGCCGCTGTTATGAGACCGGATTCAGTGCTTATGAGCCTTAGGTTAACATTCCACTCCTCCCCTGTAGCCGCAAGGGTGCCGGTCAGAATGATGTCAGCGCCGAGAAGTTTCCCGATCTGTTTGGCGCCGGCGGGATCAACTAAACCCGTTTGGCTTAATTGTAATTCATCTACAACAGATTGCAATTTCAACCGTTCCACCACGTTGAATTGGCCTGAATTCACGAGAGCGGTGGTCACGTCTTCCTGAACATACTTGGCAACCTCTTTATTTCTTCCCGTTATTACTTCAAAATCCCTAATAGCTATAATTTTCTTTGCAAGAAAAATCTGAACTCTGTCACCAGGTTTGAAACCATGAGACTTTCCCAGAATCCTGAGTAATACGTCGTTCCCTATGACTCTTATGACTTCAACTCTGGATTGGTTCAGATTGGTTTTCTGTCCCTCCAAAAGATACGTGCCTTCTACAATGTCTTGGGCGAGCTTCAATGCCAGCTTGACCTCTCCTTCGAACAATTCAGGCTTTTCTACTCTTATGGTGATAAGATCTGCTTCTACAGTAATTACGTCAGCATAGAGATAAAATACACTCTTCATCGCGGGCTCTTGGACAACTCTTGTATCCGTTGTGGGACCACAGCTGATTGACGACAGTAGGATGATGCAAGAGAGGACCATGGGGATGGAGTTTTTCATCGTTCTCTCCCTTCTATCAGAGCCATCTGGCTTGGAAGGGTTACTGAAAACGTTTCGGAAGACTGAGCGCAGGATGAGTACCGCATTAGCTCTCGCCGACGATTAGGATAGATACGTAGTATATTTGATGTCAAGAGCTGACTCGGATTTGCCAGATGATCCACCCTATTCTTCTTGTACGACCACGACGCGGCAAGGCGCTCCGCTGAAGTTTTTCAGTGGCAAAGGAAGGACGATGATCTGGCATTGATCCCGGTGGATTAAGGTTAGGTTCTTGACGGATTCGAGAATAACTATTCCGGCGCCAAGAAGTGTCTGATGAATCGCTTGGCCGGGGTCGTCCAGCGGACTCGGCGAAGGTGTGTCCACACCAAGCAAGCTGATCTTTATGGAGGCAAGGTATTCGGCTGCGTCCAGCGTCAGACAGGGGAAGTCCTCATAAAAAGCAGCCGACCCGAAGTGTTCATCCCAGCCCGTTTTTATGAGTAATCGACAATTTGGGCCAAGGAGGTGTTGGTGGTGTTGTAGGTCTTCCCTGGTAATGAACCCATTTTTTCCTTTATCCGTGAAGTTCAGAATGATTGCATCTCCGATAAGGGTTTCCAGTGGAATCTGGTCCACCGTCATGCCACCCTCGATAAAGTGGGACGGGGCGTCCAGGTGGGTGCCGAGATGGTTGTTGAACCGGATCGACTGAACCGTACAGATGTCCTTTCCCAGAGTCATAACTTCCCTGATTTCAACCGCCGGATCCCCGGGAAAGACCACCATTTCTTCATCAATCCGGTGGGTTAGGTCGATGTACTGTGCCATGAGTCAAAGTCCCTCTTAGATTGTAGATTGTAGATTGCAGATTGCAGATATCGAATTCCGAACCCGCGATGGCAGCATGCCACAGGGTGAGGGAATGTGCTCGCCCGCCTTGCGTTGCGAAGCATTGCCGGCAGGTGGCGGGCAAGAACTGCAGAATCTCACAGTTTCGATTTACTTCAATCTAAAATCTAAAATCTAAAATCTTAAATCTAAAATACCTCCTGCTCCATTCCTCCAGATATTCAGACTTCTATCCCCAAATCCCTGAGTTCTCTCATTATCAAAACATCCCAACCTCTATTAGCCTTGGGATTGGCTGGGCTTGGATGGGTGATGTTGCCAATGGTCACACCAAGTCCAGACAAAGCTTTGTGGGCCCTTTCTTCTGCGAACCGCCCAACACCAACAACGTAATCGGGTTCTATCCACTGAATGGTGCGACGAAGGGCTCCATCGCAGACCGCCAGTAAGGGTTTGCGATCTGCCAATTGAAGATTGTTGGGCGTCCGGTTACGACCACTCGATTCGATGAAAAGCATGGGGCAGTAGTTGACCACGAAGAAACGGGCGAAGAAATTCTCCGGTGTGTCAAACATTTTTCTGGCCCAACCCCACAATCGTCTGCCGCTGACTTCACTCCGGGGGCAGGAGAAACCCTGGACGGGCCGTTTTGGATGCATTTCAGCAGGATTTCCCACTGGAGCCTCAATGCGCAGCCACTCCTTTACCGCCTGTACTTCGCCGAAGGGGACGCCAGTTTGTGCCATTCCCCATGGTCCCGGGTTCAATCCAAGGAGGACAACCTCTTTGGGACGAGTTGCATAACGTCTTACATACTGCTCGTAGGGTGCTCTGGCGTATTCGATTGGATTGTAAACGTGGGTAACAGGAGGGCCGAAGCGCAAGAGTTGTAGTTCGGCCAAGAAAGAGTCTGTGATGGCGAGCAGGTCCATACAGTTGCTGATGTTAGATCGCCGCTTTCATTTCTGATTTGAGGTTCAAAATCATACCATGCACATCCAGACCTACATGAGAATTCCGCAATCTTCAATGCTGCCTAAATGGAGAATTCTCCCCTGCAGCCGTCGCGGCTGCTTTGCAGTCCAATCCAAAATTCTTCCTCTCCGTCCGTTGACAAAATACTCAGCCACTTCCTCGAAAGGCGATCTGCCAGGATCAGCGATGAGCACCTGCCGCACGCCCACTTCCAAGGCCCGATTAATGAGCCTTTTGACTGGCTTGACCAGTTTATTCCAGAAGCAAATATCAGCGCCGATCATAACATCCACTTGTTTTAGATGCTTGCCAGTCAGTCCACCGAACCCCTTTTTCATAGTCGTAATTTTCACCTTGTTAATTTCTGAGTGCAAGAGCAAGTACGGAAAAACCTCAGGATCAATGTCAACACCGGTCACAACCGCCCCGTGTTTTTTGGCGCAGTAAATTCCGGCCAAGCCCCAACCGCATCCAACTTCCATCACACGAGCGTTCTCTGAAAATCCCCGACGCTCGAAGTAGTCCATCAATAACCAACTGGAAGTCCAGAGCTTGTTGCCGTGAGCCTTGGGGGTATTAGAACGCTTGAGTTTGCGCACCTCTGGATGGCTGGACAGGAGGAGTTTCACCCCGTAAGCTCGAATATGAGTCTTGGAAGTTTTAGCCATTGGCTGCCAGCCAAGCCGCCAGGAGCGGGGTCAGTCCTTGACATGGGACAAATGCATCGTACGTTTTCACGTTTTTCTCAAAGACAGATCTATCATCAGGGACTGTAGTGGCCGTCTAGACACTTGATTACATGAAGAGAAAAAATGGCTTCAGGGAAATTCCGCAGACCATATTGCTCAACGTGTCCACTGTCTAGGGCTGACCCCTTCGCCTTAGATCTCTCTGTTGTTTGCTAGGATTTGCTTTTTGTAGAGATCGATCTGTTTTTTCAAGTACGCGACCAACTTCGAGGAATCATTTATTTCGATACTCCACACTCCGTACTCTGTGGCGTCGATCTTGTCTTTGTAATTACTGAATCGCAGGAGCTCAGTGGGAAGTCGGCTATATTCATGTTTAACTGCATTAACACTTTGAAGCAACCTTTGAAATATGCGTAACATCTGTCGATCCCATATATAAAAATCATTTAGATTTACAGGAATAAGAGCGGCTGGCAAATTGGCTGTTTTCATTGCCTCATAGAAGAATGAATATTTTGCCTGGTGGTGAGGTGACAATCGCATTTTGTAAAGAAGACGAATGTCATTTCTTGTTTTTACCGGAAGAAATTCTTTTTGGAACTTATCAATTTCCAGAGCTATTTGGTCAACGATGCGTCTTTCCTTGGTAATATAGTTGATGTCTTCAGCAATTCTTGCAGTTTCCAAAGAAATTCTGTCTATGGATTTTTGTGTTTTCTCATCGAGATGTGTAAGAGCTTGAATTAGCTTACTTTCGAGCTGTATCGGTGTAGCAACATCTTTACTGTAAGAACCCTTGATACTGCGAACCGAATAAAAGGATATTACTGAAACGCTTATTACAACTGTGAGGACCGCAACTGCCAGAGATATTGTCATAAACCAGCGACTCTGGCTCTTAATTTGACGTTGCAGTTCCTGCTGGGGTTCCTTGAAAAGCTCTTTGATCAAAGGAGCATAATTCGTACCTTCCCGTGCCTCCACTTGGCCAAGCCTCTTCAAGGCAGCAGCGTGCTGCTCCTCCGCGTTTTTCGTCCTTTCCTCTGCCTTGACTACCTTC
>CAYFXH010000017.1:29678-32214 GCA_964346905.1 uncultured Desulfobacteraceae bacterium
CGAGATCATCGATCGCCGCCTGTACGGCCTTGTCGACGGTGGGGGCAACGACCTCCACCCAGACTTTGTCCGCCACTACCTTCTCCTCCGCTTCTGCTGTGAGTCGCTCCAAGTCCTCCACCCGTTTTTTATAGGCATCTATGAACTCGGTAATTGAAGAAGCATGGTCTTTCATCCCTTCTAGGGCTTGCGTGAGTTTTTCGTCGTTTTTTGCAGACATTGTATTCCCTCGCGTCGCTTGTTGTTGAAGAAGGCTTCTTACCTATTGTCGCTCGGTTGAGTAATGCTTTTTGCGGCAACAAGCCGTCACCGAGAAACCACCAAAGCGACCAGACTCATAGGGAAGAATAGCAGGTCACCGGTCAGTTGTTCAAGCCAGGAAACAACCTACCATGTATTTTTTTCAGAGGTATGCAATTCGCTCAGCGTTTTCCGTCAGATGGAGCCCCCTTGGAACGTCCCCCTCCACCCTCTGGGGGCGGCTCAAGACCAAATTCTTCCCCCGCTGAGCGGGATCTTTCCCGGGCCCGGTTCTTGATTCAGTTCGTGAAGGCAGGGGCTCCCTTGAGCAAAACCACCGCACCAAGCCCTCATGGAGTCTGTACTCAAGCAGGTGAAACTGCACCCTCTGCCCGTAGACTTTTACCCTATTGCGCTCTTATTGGACCGATAATCTGGACCAACACCGGGTACTCTTCCAAAAAGCTAGGTACTTGAGCCTCGGTTTCTGCCCGTTTCCTATCCAAACCGACTACAATAGCAGAGTTGCCGTCTTTATCACGGCCGATACCAACCGAGACCACGCCTGGCAATGCCAGCAACCGGGCCTCGTGCTTTTTTTTCACTTCTTGAATCGAAGGTGGCATGGTGGTGTCCTTACACACAGCCAGAGCCGGCAGTAATACCATGACCAGTAACCAGTGTTTCATACTGTGACTCCGAGCGCGGAAAAAACATTTTCAATGCGGTTGATAATGGTACTGTTATCACTGCCTGCAAATAAGAGCCCCACTAAGCGGTTGTTTTCATCCAATACCGCCGAACCACTATCGCCACCCTGGCTCATGGCTCCGGCCATCAACTGATCGGTAAAGCGGGCAATCCTATTTGGCCCATACTGGACATTTGCCGACACATCTACTTGCAAGATTTCTCCGGTGGTGAATCCAGTGGTGCGCCCGCTTTTCTTGACCGCCATACCCAATTCACCTTGTACAGTGGACTGGATAGTTCCGATGTCGAGGATCTCCTCACTTACATCCTGCTCGTTTATGGGGCGTGCTATCGCGGCGTCCACTAGATTATCGGTAACCTGGGTGCTGACTGCCCGCATGCGCACATCACTTCCAAGTATGCTGGCGATGGCGTTCAGTAAGTTAGCTATGCCACCGGCAGTGGGACAATCACTGGGCTGTTCCATAAAGGTAATGGGAACGAATTGCTCCAGATTGGCAATGTGATCTTCGGGTAATTTGCCCCCATCATGAGGTCCTGGTTGCAGTATGGGGTCGCCCAGTTCAGCATCGTTACTGTTCGCCAGGACGTGATTGTTGGACAGAATACATTTCTGGCCCTCTTTGTTCACCAGACAACCAAGAGTCCCGGCAGTGATGTCCCGGTGGCCGATACTTACACCACCCGGAGCTGGACGGATTCGGTCAGTGCGCGATTGTAAGGCCCGGATAACTCCAGTCTGAATAACGTCGGTGGGAATACCGTCCAGAGTTTCCGGAACGAGGTCACGACTGGATAGTTGAGCAGCAGCAATTTTTTTTGTTACCGAGCAAACAATGCTCAGGGTTGCAGTCCTCTTTTCACTCGTAACTTTGTATCCAACTCCTGCAGCCACCACATTTGTAAGGGAAAGGAGTTGATCGCGTCGATTTCGGAGAAGTTCCCTTATGTTGGCAAGTTCGTCAGTCATGATAGCCTCCTTTTGAGTCCTGAGATTCGTTTGAGGACGACCTCAACGCCCAAAAAAACCATACCAGGAACCTAAGTGGCGCAAGTCTGGCATGATTGCGCCTCAAGGTCAACTGGTTACCTTGGTTAGACCAATGGTAAGCTCTGAAGGTTCCGTGATCTGCCGCTGAAGACTTACTAACGCCGCTGTACAATTAGGTTATCTGGTGCCATCATGTTCAATTTCTTGCTGAGGGAAGACTCCTCATGTATTGTTTACCTGCTTGCTGTTCATCGCTCAATGTTTGCCAGGATCTCTACGCCTTATCTAATTCTGGATTGAAAGCGCGCGGCGAGAGTCTTAGTTTGTAAGGAATAAGGGTCTAACCAAGATTGGAGGTCAGCATGGAGTATACGAACATCATGTATGAAAAGGCAGAAGGGATCGCCACCATCACTATCAACCGGCCAGAGGTAATGAATGCCCTGAATGCGGAGACCGTCAAGGAATTGACCCATGCATTCAATGAAGCGAAGAAAGATAATGCAGTCCGGGTTGTAATCCTAACGGGAAGCGGTGAAAAGGCGTTCATCGCCGGTGCCGACATAAACGAAATCAAGGCTAGTTTCCAAA
>CAYFXH010000017.1:32224-45449 GCA_964346905.1 uncultured Desulfobacteraceae bacterium
GCCGCGGTAAACGGGTATGCCTTAGGGGGAGGTTCAGAAATCATCCAGGCTTGTCACATTGCGATTGCCTCTGAGAACGCCCATATTGGCCAACCGGAAATCAACTTGGCCTTCAACCCGTGTTGGGGTGGAACTGTGCGCTTGCCGCGACAAGTGGGCAAAAAAAAGGCTTTTGAGATGATTTTAACGGGAGAGATGATCGACTCCCACGAAGCACATCGAGTCAGTCTCGTGAGCTCGGTGGTGCCCCTGACTGAACTTTTGCCAACCGCCCAACAGCTGGCACAAAAGGTGGCAGGAAAATCAGCAGTGGCTGTGCGGCTTTGTCTGGATGCGGTTTTACAAGGTTTGGAGATGTCTCAGACGGAGGCGTTGAACAAGGAGGCCAATTTGCTCGGGTTGGCGGCGGACACAGATGATGCGATGGAAGGGGTTTCGGCCTTCCTGGAAAAAAGAAAACCGGAGTTCCAGCACAAGTAATATTTCAGATGGATTGATCTCTCGCCCCCCCTCGACTCTGCTCAGGGCTCGCTCGAGTTCTTAGAGGGCTCAGAGAAAAAGAGATAGTAGCGGGTGTAGTCGGATCGCTTAAAAGTCCCTGCAAAGCAGGGGCTACCGATGCGAATGCATCGGTAGATGCGGGAATACCTTGAGGGAGGGGATAAGCTCGCTTATGCCGGTCCTCAAAGTATCCCCGATTGACTATTAGCGATCCTTCCACGTTTCCCACCACTTTGTTATTTGATGCGCGTTAGACCCTCTGAGATCTCTGTGCGCTCTGTGAGAGATATAAGCATTAAACTCAGATTCTGAATGACTATTCAGATTCGAGTTCCGGTTCAGGGTCGAGGAAGTCCTTGAGCACTCGGGTGGCTCCCTGCTCGTCTAGTTCTGTTTTAAGTTTCAAACAAACCAGTTTTCCCTCCAGGGTGCCAACATAAATCCGTCTTCGCCCGGTAACAGGCGAAGTCGCAACTGAAAACCCTAGCGGAAAGCACCAGCGCATTTTGTGATCTGCGACACTGATGCCATACACACGTCCCTGGGCGGAAAAATAGACCATGCCTCTACAGGCGGCCGGGGAGGAAGGATATCCGAGTGTCTTATATCGCCATAGCTCCTTGCCATCCTCGGCATCAAGCACATATAGATGTTTGTCGCGGGAGCTGACATACACGAGGCCCTCGTGTTCAAAAGGGGAGGTGTGTATCTCACTCCCTGTGGTGAATGACCAGAGAACCTGGCCGCTGGCGGCGAAGAGAGCGTAGACCTTGTGGTCTGCTGAGGTCACGTAGACTACGCCGTCGCTAACAAAGGGGGTGCCATAGATCTTAGCTCCAGTGGTGAAATGCCACAGACATTCGCCATCATCCATATCTAGGGCGTAAACGGAATGATCTTTGGAGGCAGCATATACCTTGTTCTGCCAGATCCCTGCGGCCAGAGAAATTGCTTTGACCACATTGAAGGTCCATAACCGCTGGCCCCTTTCAGCATCCACAGCGTAGAGAGTACCTCCCTCGGACCCCACAAAAACCCTGTCTTGGTGGGCAATAGGCGAAGTGAGCCCTTTGTCAACCGCAAAGCGCCACCGTTCACTGCCGTCCGCAGGGGAGAGAGCATGGAGTCTGCCAGCTGAACTCACATAGACAGAGCTCTCAGAGAGGTGCGCTAGCGACCAATTCTTCCCTGTGGCTTTCACGCTCCAGATAACTTCTCCGTTTTGGGCGTCCAGGCCATAAAAAGTGTCACCACAGCCAAAATAGAGCCTGTTTTCCTCCAACACTGGCACTCTCGGGACATTGCCCGCACCCGTAAACACAAACTGAACGTGAGGATCTGCTGTCACCTCTGGGAGTTCATAAATGAGTTCTTCTGCCCGCTGCTGCCAGGCTGGATTTTGGCACAGAAGTTTGACGATTTCCTGCTGAGGCTCGTACTTACTGAGACGGCGGATGAGACTGTCGGCTCGTTTCTTTTCATACTCACGGTAGAGCCGGTCTCGAAGAAACCCTATGGCCGCCTCGCGAAAACCAACGGCTTTCACCTGGGTTTGCCACTTTTTTTGGCCTTTATCTTGGGTTGACATGTATAAACTAAGACCCCTCTAGCTAACCCACCCTGTCATCAACATAGAGGGAACCAGATGTAAAAGCAAGCCAGTATAATCCGCAAAGAACGCGAAGGAGGGCGGGGGTCTGATGGGAATTAAAGAGTGGCAAGAGATGTTTCCCCCTCACCCGGAACATTCTATCCCAGTATTTTGTACTGGGTCCTACGGTGCTGATAGTGTGGATGAATGGATGTAATATTAAGCCTTACTGAAATCATGGAAAATTGCATAAAACTCAATCTTAATTACACTGACGACCTCCTCTCTATTGTGCGAAAATCTCTCATCGTAACTTTTAGATTGACGGGCTTTCTGGACTAAGTATATCGTGGCTCAAGAGAGCCATGAAGTGTTGCAAGTAGTCCGTATTCGCCACCACATGTGAGGACAGTTTGTTTGTTCGTCTGGTGCATGGTGTGAGCACGTCTGCTTCAATGGGGAGAAGGGAGGAGAGTGATGTCCGCAAGAGTTTACAAAATAGTTGAGGTAGTGGGGACCAGTGATGTCTCTTGGGAAGATGCCGCCAAGAATGCTGTGGAGACCGCTAGCAAAAGCTTAAGAGATTTGCGAATTGCCGAGGTTACTAGATTGGACATGACAATCGAAAACGGAAAAGTTGCCAGCTACCGGGCCAGAGTAAACCTATCTTTTAAATATGAAGGAGCGTGAACGTAAACGGGGTCAAAGCTTTACTCTTGACATTTCGGCCTTAATTCTCCATATCGTCACATTGCTAAGAGCGCTTTGAGAACTGTCGCAGGAGAGTCCAATACATTCCAGAGTGACAAGTCAAGAGTAATGATGTGACTCCACATCACTAAAGAAAAAGAAGACCGATGGATTACATATAGATCCAGTTTTTAGTGGAGTGCAAACAAGGGTTTGGTCTGCCGATTACGATGAACACACGCAGCAGGTGCAGGCATCTGCCTGGGTAGCCAATTTTTCTAATGGCCGGACTGTTCAAGCAAGATTTTGCATTCTCATCAACTGAGATCCCCCCCTTAGTACTACACATGTCAACCTTCCAGACAATCACGTCAGAGCTGTGCGTACCGCATGGTGAGCGGGGTCAAAGCTTTACTCTTGACATTTCGGCCTTAATTCTCCGTATCGTCACATTGTTCAGACAGCTTGAGAAGTGTCGAGGGAGATTCCACTAAATTTTAGAGTGAAAACTCAAGAGTAAAGATTTGACCCCCATCCAAGTTTTCCGAGTTTTATACATTTTTTATAAACATTCTAATATGTTGCATATTTAAAAAAAACGCAACAATTGGCATTTCTTTTCTCATATTATCACTGGAATTACCCAAGAGCGTCGAGTTAGGTTCAACGGTTATTTGAGCTAATTATTCAAAATATTGTTGAAAATATCTTAATGCCAATTCTGGCATGTTTTCTGCTCAATGGCTTATTAGAAGAATGTGTCACTTTTGCGACTTTTGCTATCCGCGGTTCGCATTGCATCAGATGAAATATCTCTGCCTTGCTCAGGAAAGGTTTTGCTGCAGCATCGTTCTTCTCGTTGTTCGAATTGTCACGTTAAACATCTGAAACGTCAGACAAAATATTAAATTCATCGCTAGGGGCTACCGTTTGCTTTTCCAGGAAACCGAGTGTGAAACTTTACGAGAGCCCTAGAAAGGAGATCAATCATGGGTGCACCTAAGAAAGCTCTACTTGTATTGGTTTCGCTGGTGTGTTTCCTGTGCCTCGCCGCCACGCATTACGCCAGCGCACAACCACCAAATGATAACTGTGAGGACGCTATCCTTGTGGATGTCGGGTCAGTCACAGCCGGAACGACCATCGGTGCGAGCTCTGATAATCTTGATAATTGCGGGACCTCTATATCAGCTCCTGGCGTCTGGTATAGGGTGGTCGGCACCGGCGACTCTCTCATAGCCTCCACGTGTAACGACGGGAATGAATCCACCGGCAGTGCCGATTATGACACGAAGATAAGCGTTTTCTCCGGGGACTGTGGCGATCTTAGCTGCGTCACTGGCGCTGATGACACCCAAGGCTGCAGCAGCGGAACCACAAAGGTCTCGTGGCCCTCTGCATTCGGGGTGGAGTACCTGATTTTAGTGCATGGCTTCGGTTCAGCAACTGGCAATTTCAACTTGTCCATCGATGAGCCCTTTGAAGTAAGGTTTGAACGACTGGAAGATCAGGTAGAGGATTTAGCGGAAATAGTTGATGATCTGGAAACTCAGGTAGAGGATTTAGCGGAAATAGTTGATGATCTGGAAACACAGTTGGAAGCCTTTGAAAACCATAGCCATATCTACAAGACAGGTAAGGGGAAGGGACATAACAAAAGAGACGCGAACACAGGAACACCTATCCCTGCCGGACAATAACAAGGGTAGCAGGGCAGGGTCAGCACTGGCTCTGCCTTTTTGGTTTGAAAATGGAGATCGCATACTCTAATGCAGAGTTTGTCTTTCGAGATCTCCCGCCACTTTTTTGTCATTTGTTTCACCGTAAGCCTCATATTGTTGGCCTTGAACCGTCATCCTGGAGGCAGCTCAAAGCAGGGTCTTCCCCCGCAAGCGGGATCTTCGCTGGGCCTGGATTAGATACTGTAGATCCTGAACCTCGCGGCCTATCATCTTGGCCTTTCTAGGCGATCTTCTCGGAAACATTTGCTTCCTGTACATCAAACCAACGAACCAAAAATGAGGGGAAAAATGGTTGACATTCAAACGATCGTTTGATACAAACGTTTGTAAGAATGTAGGAGATGATCCATGCCGCGAAAAAACAAAGAAGATGTTACCAAAGAACGTATCTTGGACAGAGCCGAGGCCCTGTTTGCTCAAAAGGGCTATCAAGCTGTGAGTGTCCGGGAAATCACCTCTGCAGCACGCTGTAACCTGGCCGCAGTGAATTACCATTTCGGCAATAAAGAGAACCTTTACCTGGAAGTCTTTCGCTCTCGTTGGGTACCCCGGGCTATGCGCGTGCGGGAGAGCTTCAGGAAGTCTCTGGCCAGCCAAGACTCCCTCTCGGAGGCCACAGTGGTGCGGGCTTTGGCCCAGGCCTTTGTGGAAGGGCCGCTATCAGATGAGGAGCGTCTTCGCCACAGTCAGCTCATGACCAGGGAAATGACTCAACCCACCAAGGCTTTTGAGCATGTGGCCGAGCAGGTGATTCAACCCTTCTTCAAGGAGTTGGCGGACAAGTTAGGTTTGATTCTCCGCGATGAGATGAGCGAGGAGGAGATGCTGCTAAACATCTTCAGCATCTTCGCTATGGTGCTTTACTTCAATTTCGCCAGGGTGGCGGTCAGTCGTCTCACCGGAAGGGAGTACGATACCTTTTTCAGGGCCCTCTTGGTGGAGCAGATTACCCAGTTCTCCCTGAGAGGTTTGGGAGTGGGGGAGATGGAGGGACAGCGGTGAAGCGATGGTTTGTAAATTTCTCCAAGGTGCTAGCGGCCGTCCTTGTTCTTGCTGGCTGCATAAAAATGGGCCCAGACTACCGACGGCCTGATACTGGAATCCAGATCCCTGATGCTTACCAGTACACCCCCACCGAACTAACGATGCCGGAGCCTGACGACCAGTGGTGGCGCGTTTTCAATGACCCGGAGTTGAATCAACTAGTTGAAGAAACACTCAAAAAAAACCTGGACATCAAGAGAGCTACTGCGGCTGTTTTGGAGGTGCGAGCACAACTGGTTTCGGCGCGGGCCGATCGTCTTCCAAAAGTGGACGTTCAGGCTGGAGCCCAAAAGCAGCAAAGACCTGAACAAGTTTCCGTTCCGGGCCAACCCTTTTCCGTTGACAGAGAGATAACAACGTACGATCTCTCATTGCCCGCCTCGTTCGAGATAGACTTATGGGGGCGGTTCGCTCGGGCAGAGGAGGCGGTGCGGGCCGATCTCCTCCGGGCGGAGGAAAACCGCCGCACCATAGCCCAGACCGTGGTGGCGGAGAGCATCAGTCTCTATCTACAGATGGAGTCTCTCGAGCGGGGAATAGACATTACCAAAAAACTCATCGAGACCTTCCGCCGCAGCTTGGCATTGGTGGAGAGTCGGTACAAACGAGGTCTAACCTCGGTCCTGGATGTAAGGCAGGCACGGAGAGTCCTGGCCGGTGCCGAAGCACTGCTCCCGACTCTACGACAGGACTTGGGTACCACGCAGCAAAGGTTGGCCGTACTCCTCGGACGCTATCCGGAGACCCGGCCTCCTCGGCTTCAGCCTGAGGACTATTACAAGCGTCTCGCCCCAGTACCGCCAGATCTACCCTCTGAACTGCTTCTGCGAAGGCCGGACATCAGGACGGCCGAGGCCCAATTGATGGCTTTGAACGCTCTCGTCGGCGTGGCCAAGGCCAGTCGCTTTCCGCGTATTACCCTGACGGGTGCCTACGGTTACTCCAGCGATGGTTTAAGCCGGCTCTTAAAGCCTGAGAGTGAGTTGTGGAGTGTTTCCCTGGGGTTTGTGCAGCCATTGTTCGATGCCGGCAAATTGAAGGCAGGCCAACGGGCTGCTGAGGCAAGATACCAACAGGGTGTGGCCGAATATGCCAAGACGGTACTCACCGCTTTTTCGGAAGTGGAAGCCGCTTTCTTGACTCGCGAGGAGCAGTTGAAACGGAGGGAACACGTGGTTACTTTTTTGCGGGAGGCTCGGGAGGCGCAGAGGATTGCCGAGAGTCGATATGAAAGGGGTCTCATCGATTATCTCACCGTGCTGGATACGCAGCGGACTCGCTTTCAGGCTGAGAGGGATTTGGTGAACGTCGATTTTGCAATCCTAAACAACCGCGTTACCCTCCACCGGGCTCTGGGCGGTGGTTGGGCCGACCCCGGGCCGGTAATGGTTACAGGGGGAAATTCAACCACGAAGGACACGAAGGGGCAGAGAGGAGATTTCAGATTTTAGATTTCAGATTGTAGATTGGTACTAGTGAGAACTGGAAGATTTCACAATCTACAATCATCAGTCTGAGATTACATCTCTTCGTGTACTTGGTGCTCTTCGTGGTTGAACAAAACCTGCGTGAATGGAGAGTTGCCAGCCATGGATAAAGGAAAAAGAAGACTTCTTCAACTTATCATCAGCATAGCCTTTATAGCCATGGGTGTGGTTGGCTTGCGCGCATTGATGGCGAGCAAAGCTCAACTAAAAAAACGGAAACCCCCCGCCCCAGTTCCCATGGTCCGGACCACTAAGATCAAAACCGGGCCGCAAGCAATCCACATCAGTGGTGAGGGTACGGTGAGACCCTTGCGTGAAATCGATCTCGTGCCTGAAGTGGGCGGTAAGGTGGTGTATGTATCCCCTGCCCTGGTAAATGGAGGCGTATTTGAAAAAAACGACACCCTGCTCCGGATCGATCCGGTGGATTACCAGTTGGCCGTAACCTTGGCCAAAGCAAAAGTGAAAGATGCTGAGAGCAGCCTTCAGTTGGCCGAGGAAGAGGCTGCCGCCGCACTGGAGGAGTGGCGTTTACTCTATGAAGACAATCCTGACACCAACAGCAAACCGCCACCCCTGGTGGCCAAGGAACCGCAGCTGGCTGCGGCGCAGGCCGAGTTGGAGGCTGATCAGGCGGATCTTCGCAAAGCCCTCTTGAATCTGGAGCGCACCGAGCTAAAGGCCCCCTTTGGTGGACGAGTGGGTGAGGAAAATGTGGACATCGGCCAATATGTGTCACCTGGACAACCTCTGGGTACTCTCTATTCCACTGAGGCGGCCGAAATTGTGGTGCCACTGGAGGGAGGGGATTTGTTCTGGTTTGACGTGCCCGCTTTTACCTCCAAAGACGGACGTGGGGCTCCAGCGGTGGTTCGGGCCAGTGTCGCGGGCCGTGAGTTAAGTTGGTCGGGCACGGTGGTTCGGACTGAGGGCAGATTGGATGAACGTACCCGGATGATTCATGTGGTGGTGCGGGTGGAGAAACCCTACGCCAAGAAGCCGCCGCTGGTCTTTGGTCTTTTTGTCACGGTGGATATTGAAGGCCGCATGGTACCCAGCGCGGCTATTATCCCCCGAGCGGCCCTGCACCAGGACGATGTGGTCTGGGTGCTAGATCAAAATAGTCGGCTCCGCTTCCGTAAGGTGGAGGTGGCCAGGGTTCAAGGTGATGAGGTTGTGGTCACCAACGGCCTGGTGAGTGGGGAGATAGTGGTTACCACTCCGCTCAAGGCTGTCACTGACGGCATGGCTGTTCGGGTGGTACCAGAGCGATCAGAAATCAGCAATCAGCGGTCAGCGGCCAGTAAAGACTAAAAACCGAGGAGTCAGGAGCCAGAATTCTGTAGTCAGGAGGCAGAGGGAAAGGGCTGAAGGCATGGGGCATGGAGCATGGAGCATGGGGCAGATTCTAGATTGCGGATTGCGGATTGCGGATTGCGAATATTAAATTTGCTCTTACAACAAATGACAGCTTTAGCGTAATGAGCCAATGACGCCAAAGGCAAATGACGTGAAGCTCATTGAGTTTTCAGCTGATCGCTAACGGCTGACGGCTGATTGCGGAAGGCATAGGGCATGGGGCATGGGGCATAGAGCATGGAGCATGGTCATTGGGGTGCGCTGTCATTAAGACATTTGGGCCAGGGCCCCGTCGTTAGGTCGTTTAAATGGGTCCGTACCAGTGACAGCGGAGCCATGAACCGGTGATCCAAATACGGAACGACTTAATGACTTACTGACTATGAATGACGGCGAAGCGTAATGGCCTGAGGATTGGTGAACACTATGCGAGAAAGAGAGAAATGGGCATCGCCCACCGATGAGGACTATTTATGAAGGGTGCCGTTGCCTGGTTTGCCGAAAACCACGTTGCCGCCAACCTGCTGATGCTCTTCATTTTGTGGGCCGGTGCGGTAACAGGCATGACCACAAAACTGGAGATATTTCCCGAGACGTCTCTGGACCGAATCTCCATCACCATGGAGTATCCAGGTGCCTCGCCTTCAGAGGTGGAGGAGGCCATCGTCCGGAGGATTGAGGAAAAGGTGGCCGGACTGGCCGGCATCAAACGAATTGATTCTGTGGCCAGAGAAGGGTTCGCTTCGGTGATCATTGAGGTCATGACGGACTGGAACCTGCAGGAGCTCCTGGACGAAGTGAAGGCAGAGGTAGACCGAATCACAACCTTTCCAAACGAGGCCGAACAGCCTGTGGTCAGGGAGGTGACCCGGAGAGTCCAGGTCCTCAATGTGGTCGTTTATGGCGATGCGCCGGAATCGACCATCAAACACCTGACCGAAAGAATCAAAGACGATATTACCAATTTGTCTGGCATTACCCTGGCCGAACTCGCAGGTGTCCGCAAGGGTGAAATTCATATCGAAATCTCTGAGAAAACCCTCCGTCGTTACGGCCTTACGCTGGGCAAGGTTGCTGATGCCGTTCGAAGGGCGAGCTTGGATCTGCCCGCGGGAAGTGTCAAGACTGAAGGCGGCGAAATCCTGGTCAGGACCAAGGGCCGTCGATACTATGCTGGGGATTATAGAGATATCGCTGTCATTACCAGGCTGGACGGCAGCAAGGTCACTCTCGGGCAGATCGCCCAGCTTCGAGATGGCTTCGAGGACGTGGATCTTTTTACCCGCTTTCAGGGAAAACCAGCCGGTATTATCGAAGTCTACAGGGTCGCCGATCAAAACGCCCTGGCAGTGGCCAGTACTGTCAAAGGGTACATTGAGGAGGTGAGGTCAAGCCTGCCAGAAGGGGTGGATATAGATTTCTATCGGGACAGGTCTCGAATATTGAAAAGCCGCATTCGGCTGCTGCTCAAAAACATGGGACTGGGTCTGGTCCTGGTGAGCATCCTCCTGGGACTGTTTCTCAATGTACGGCTTGCCTTCTGGGTCACCCTTGGAATACCCATCTCCTTCATGGCAGGACTGATACTCTTACCCAGATTTGATGTGTCCATAAACATGATCTCCCTGTTTGCCTTTATTATGGTGTTGGGCATTGTAGTGGATGACGCCATCGTTGTGGGCGAGAATGTATTTCGCAAATACGAGGAGGGGCTCGAACCCCTGCATGGGTCAGTGGAAGGCACCCTAGAAGTGGGTCGGCCGGTGGTTTTTGCGGTGCTGACCACGGTGGCGGCCTTCTGGCCCCTCCTTCTGGGAAGCGGCACCATGGGAAAGATCATGCGCAACATTCCCATCGTGGTCATCCTGGTGTTGCTGGGTTCTTTGATAGAGTGTTTACTGATTCTGCCGGCCCACTTGGTGGGATCCAAAGGTCGAACAAAGCGTAGCATGGAAGAAAAGCGCACGGCCCGATGGCTGAAATGGTTCATCAGAGGGCCTTATACCAAGGCGGTGGATTTTTGCGTCCGCTGGCGTTACGCCACCCTGGCAT
Organism: uncultured Desulfobacteraceae bacterium; assembly: GCA_964346905.1. Lineage (GTDB taxonomy): Bacteria > Desulfobacterota > Syntrophobacteria > BM002 > BM002 > BM002. Next base: position 42,691 of record CAYFXH010000017.1, read on the forward strand.
TCGCTGTCGCAGTGCTCCTATTGACTGTGGGAATATGGAAAGCCGGGTGGATTAAGTTTACCTTGTTTCCAAAAGTGGAAAGTGATTTCTTGATCAGTAGCTTGACCATGCCGGCAGGCACGCCGGTTGAGCGGACCGCAGAAATCGCAGCCCATTTGGAGCGGTCTGGCAAAGAGGCCCTGGCCGAAGTGGACAAACTCCGTGCCAAAGATGCGCCTGCACTGTTAAAAAGCACCATCACCAGAGTGGGGATGCACATGAGAGGACACGGTCCCATGGCAGGCGGACCGCAGTCAGGATCCCATCTGGCCCAGGTCACAATGGAGCTTTTGGAAGGCGAAAAAAGGGACGTGACTGCAACCAAGCTCGGTAACTTGTGGCGAGAGAAAGTGGGCATCATCCCGGATGCCGAGTCCATCACTTACCAGAGTGTACTTTTCAGCGCCGGTAATCCTGTTGAAGTACACTTATCGCTGGATGATCACGACCAGCTTCTAGTGGCGGCAGAGGAATTGAAAGAGGAGTTGCGAGGCTATCCTGGGGTGTTTGATGTGAGCGACAGTTTCTTTCCGGGTAAAGACGAAATGCAGCTCAAACTGAGACTTGCTGCCCGCAGCTTGGGTTTGACCTTGGATGACTTGGCCCAGCAGGTGCGGCATGCCTTCTACGGAGCCGAGGCTCTGCGCTTGCAGCGCGATCAGGACGAGGTCAAGGTTATGGTGCGCTACCCCGAGTCCGAACGCAAGTCATTGGGTTATGTGGAAGAGATGCGCATCCGCACGCCGGACGGCGCTGAAGTACCTTTCAGTCAGGTGGCAGATGTGAAGATGGAGCAGGGCTATGCAGCCATCGAGCGGGCTCAGCGACTCCGGGTAATCAAGGTCACCGCTGACGTGGATGAGACGGTCACCAACGCAAATGAGGTGCGTGTTGATTTAGAAAGCAGCTTTCTGCCGGAGCTGAAACTGCGTTATCCCGGCTTGCGATACTCCATGGAAGGGGAGGGGAAAGAGCAGCAAGAATCTTTGGCAGATGTGGTCAATGGTTTCATTATAGCGCTCTTTCTCATTTACGCTCTTCTGGCTGTTCCGTTTAAGTCGTTTACGCAGCCTTTTGTGGTTATGGCTGCTATTCCTTTCGGTATTGTTGGGGCTGTGGCGGGACACCTCATTATGGGACTCAATCTTAGCTTGCTGAGCTTATTCGGTATCGTTGGACTGGCCGGTGTAGCGGTTAATGATTCACTGGTGTTGGTGCATGCCACCAATCGGATCCGCAGCCAGGGAGCCAGTGCTCACGACGCCATTGTCCAAGGAGGCGCCCTTCGGTTCAGGGCCATCATCCTTACCTCGTTAACCACCTTTGCTGGACTCACCCCCATGATTCTGGAACGTAGCCTCCAGGCTCAATTCCTGATCCCCATGGCGGTGAGCCTGGGCTTTGGTGTGCTCTTTGCCACCATCATCACCCTGATTTTGGTTCCCTGTGGTTACATGATCCGCGAGGATATCCATGATCTATGGGTGCAGTTCAAGGATAAGATAGCAAGGCGGGAAGTGCATGGAGCATAAAGTCAATGGCGCAAGGCTCAAGGCATAGAGCATCCTTAGACCCATTCGATAAACTCAGGGCAGGCAAGCTCAGGACAAGTAGAGCATAGCTTTACGGCGAGAAATGCGGGAAAAGCAGGAAAGGCGAGAAAGGTATTTGCGTCTCCAGGCTGAGTGTCCTTTCTCGCATTTCTCGCCTTTCTCGCATAGTCTCATCGCTTGCGGCTAGCTGCCTGCTGGTTACTACCTCCGCGGATATCTTCTATCGAAGCCTCCTTCTTTCGAGGCCATCCTCTGCAAGTCTTTGAGCATCCCAACAAAACTGCTAATTGTCCGAAAATAGGCATCTCCCCAGCGTAGCAAGATGTCATTATGACCGCAGTCAGGGGCGAGCAGAAGTTGCTTTGTATCGGTCCCTGAGTTTGCCATAAGAATATCCGCATCTTCTGGGGGAATTATGTCGTCCTTTTGCCCATGAATAATCAGTGTCGGTTTGCCTACGTCTCTGATTTTGCCAAAGTTGGCAAAGCCATCTGCCTCGGAAATTCCTAGAGTGTCAGTGGGTACCCCAAGACGAAGGAGCAAGGGTATGGTCCTGGCAAAACCGCTATCGAGGATCAGCCCAGCAACTTCATCTTGATAGCAGGAGGCTATTTCCAGAGCCGGCACACTACCTAAAGATCGGCCCATAACGACAATGAGCCCAGTTCGACTCTGACGCTCAAGCCAACTACGAACCTCTCTAAAGATTGTGTGAGAGTCAGAGAGCAAAGAGCTGGCGGTGGGCTCGCCGCCGCTCTGTCCATATCCCCGGTAGTCCACCACAAGGAAGCTGATGCCATAACTGTTGTAGACCGGCCCAATGCTATCGTAGTCGCTTGCGATCTCGCCATTTCCGTGAAAAAAGAGAAGGTGAGACCCGGCCGGATCAGCAAGGAAAAAGCGTGCGCCAAGCTGCACTCCCTCTCCTACATTTATAAAGAAATCAAGAACACCCTGGGGTGGGGTCTGCAGGTGGTCTTTCCGCGGATGAAACAGACGCTCTGATACCTCTGGTCGATCCAGGGCCGAGACATCGCAACCTATTCGCATTAGCCCACTCTCTTTCCTCTTTGGTGCAGGGTACAAGGTACAGGGTACAAGGTTAAAATTTCGAATTTCGAATTTCGAATTTTTGCACTCTATGCCCTACGCTTTCCGCAATCCGCC
>CAYFXH010000018.1:0-45359 GCA_964346905.1 uncultured Desulfobacteraceae bacterium
GCTAATGTTGTTCTGAACCCTTCCATTGGCTCCCCGTGTCTACGCACGGGACAGGTAGGGTAGACTCCGCCGATAATCTCATAGTCTCAAACACCCACACGCTCGAGATTCTTCGGCTGACGCCTCAGAATGACAACTAACCGTTTTCCAGGATTTTCGGGTAGCCACCATAGTATAATTTTTGACAATCCGGGTATTAGTTCAACTTCTCTCTCAACTTTTGCAGCGAATACTGCCAGGATTCAGAAAGGGCTGAAACTGCTAGTAGCGATTCGATCGCCTGACGATTTTTCCTGTCATGATGAAAAATGTGATTCGCAGCAGCTACCGAGATTCTTTGCGGATCTCGCACCTCAAGCAACAAGGGGGTTCCCGTCTCTACCATTCCCTCTTTCAGTACTCTCAGATAAAACCCAGTATACCCCGAATCAATCACAAGCTTTATCAAATCACTTCTGCCATAGCGAGCAGCAAGCGTTTTGCAGGGTTGACGTGGTTGGCTAATCTGCACTCGGGCAGTGCCAAGTCGAAAAACGTCACCTATACAGACATCATCTTCCTTGAGGTTGGAAACAGAAAGGTTTTCGCCAAAGGCAGCAGGTGGTAGCTTGAGTCCTAGGATTTCCTCCCAAGAAGGATAATGATCCAGACTGTAGACGCAAACGGCTTTGTCTGGTCCCCCGTGGTTTTTGGTATCAGCGACACCATCACCAGCAAAACCACGTTTTCTAAGATCTAGCGAAACAGCAACTGGCTTTTTGCACATACCGGTCGTGATCTCTTTACCGTAGAATATCTCTTTTTTCGGGAGACCAATATTGAGCGACTCAACGATCATCTCACGCGGAACAACCTTTACAACCAAAACTCCGGATACCTGCGAGTTTCGGGTATGTTGTTTACTAGTAGTGCAACCACTAACATAACAAATGCGCCGAGCCCAGCCGGGATAATCGCATATAGGTAGCCAAGTCCATGAATCTTGTTGCTACCGATTACAGCGATCAAAGAAGTAGCACCACCCGGAGGATGGAGCGTTTTGGTGGCATGCATGACTGCTATTGCTGTGGCCACTGCTACAGCAGCTGCGAACCACATATGCGTATACAGCATTTGATAGCAGGCAACACCAATAATTCCAGAGATAATATGTCCACCGATAAGGTTCCTTGGTTGGGCAAGAGGACTTTTGTAGGCGCCGTACAAAAGAACTGCAGAAGCGCCAAAAGACCCTATGACCATTACCAAGTCTGTCCCTGCAAGAATATTGTAGTTAATATATGCAACCGCACCGATACCAAAGAATGCGCCTATCCATGACCAGATGATTTCAGAGGGGCTGACCTTTGGAGGACTCTTGGTTGTCCCCTTCATCTTGCTGAAGTAGTTTGTCACTCTATTCATGGATAAGAAATTATAAAGAGGCTGTTGGTTGGATTCGGAACGAAACAGAATTGCACCCAGATTCGGGACATCTTTCTTACAAAGGATTACGCACTACGTCTGCCCTTGAGATAATACCTACAAGACGACCTTGCTGGTTTATTACCGGGACTCTATTTATGTTCTTTTCTGTAAGAATATTTGCGATTTCCATTATAGAGGTCTCTTCATTTACCGTCACCGCCGGCGAGGTCATGATGTCTTCAGCATTCTGTCCCCTAATAGGGACTGCCACGCATCCTTTTCCCTTGAGACATTCCGCCACAACACCCATAAAGGTCTTTGCTTCTTGTTCACCCATGTGTGTTAGAAAGTCCTTTTCAGAAATAACTCCGACAACCCTTTCTCCTTCCTCAACCACTGGAACACCGGAAACCCCATGACGAGCCATGGTCTCTGCAACCTGAACCAATGGTGTTTTTCTGGTTACAGAAACCACTTCTCTGACCATAGCATCTCCGACTTTAACTGAACTGAACCGCTCAACAGCATGTCGATAAGCAAAACGATAGACCTCTTTGAAATCCCCAGGGGTAATATCCAGGTATCCAGGGATCTCTTTCATGGCATCGTAAATATCAGCATCTGAAATATCTACAGGGAGGCAATAGTCAGCAGTATCTTCATCGCCTGGATTTCTACTCATTGGCCTTGTGACTCCTGAAAATTTTGGTTAATGACTAAAAAATAAAGAATCCGGGCCCAAAGAGCCCGGCCTTACACAGCCCCCTGAGAAAGCTTCCAGGATCTTTCTCTCGTGCGGAACTCTGCTGGAGTACTGGAGCCCAGCCATTTTATATTTTAGAATGCAGATTGCAGATTTTTCTTAACAACTGAATGCAGAAACTCTCGAGCGAAATCTAAAATCTACAATCCGAAATCTTAAATCCATTGAACCCTCACCTGACCTGCCATCTCGGAGGTCACATTGGCAGACTCGCCTGTTACACTTCTAACTGGGTGATCTCCTGCCAGACCGATTTCTCATATTCTACTGCCTTTTCCGATCGTGGCGTAGATTTAATGCCAGCAGTAATGATCTGGGCTGGAGAGGTATCCCTTTTCACGCCAGTGACATCGATCTTTATTGCGAGCGTGGCATCACTGCAATCGAGGGGCTCTTTAATAACTTCCCCCCGCCCTAAAATGCCAAAACCAATGTCACCCTCATACAAAAGTTCGATTATAAGGTGCCCATTTCTTTTGATGTTTGCCACAGTCTGACATGTTCTCAGCATTCCCGCTATTATGGTTTTTTCATCTGGAGAGTAGAAAAGTGACATGGGAGCAGTGTTAGGAGTTCCATCCTCATTTACCGTTCCCACAATAGAGATCGCCCGGTTGGGATTTTCGTTAAACAGCCTGCCAAGATCATGAATTTTCTCTTCCCCTTTACGGGAAATTCTTATCACCAGGTTGTCGGACACAATTTTGGCCATAGGCTTTCCTTTCTTTGTTGATTGTCCGGCCAAGATTCAGCTCGAGGGGTTCCTCGAACTTTTTACGATCTGTCTAAGAGGACGGCTCCGAAATGCTTGGATTCCGGTTGCGAATAAGAAAGCTCTTAAGGAATAGAGCCGGTCTCCATACCGGCCAAAGGATCAGGAGTTTTGTATGGACGCTTTCACAGGCAGTATGGATGGCAACGTCCCTGTTTTGTTGGATCAACCAAGTACTGAAAAGGAAATGCTCATTGAGCCGCTCTTGCCACTTTTTCCTTGGGAGATGAAACCGCCTCAATCACTCGCCGGGTTATCTCAGCAAACGCTCCCTTCGCCTCTGATTCGGAGGAGTCGGCCACAAAGGGGTGTCCTGAATCACACTTCAGCACTACCTGCGGATCAATGGGAATCCGGCCCAGAAATGGAACTCCCAACTCCTTGGCCGCCTTCTCACCCCCACCAATCTTAAACAGATCGATAGCTTCACCGCAGTGGGGACAGGCCATACCACCCATATTTTCAATAATGCCAAGCACCGGGACATTTATCAGCTTGCTGAAATCCACCGCTTTCCGTGAATCCAAAAGAGCGACATCCTGTGGAGTGGTCACAATGATGGCACCATCCACCTCCTTGATGAGCCTGACAACACTGAGGGGTTCATCACCAGTTCCGGGAGGCAGGTCAATGAAGAGAAAGTCCAGATCACCCCAATTCACATCTCCCAGGAACTGTTTTATAGCGGAGTGCTTCAGCGGTCCTCTCCAGATAATAGCTTTGTCGGGATCCTGCGCCAGTAGGGCCATAGATACCGCTTTGAATCCCCTGAACACCTCCACCGGATCAACTCCGCCTGCTCGTCCCTTTAAAGACTGTTTCTCTATGCCCAACATTCTGGGCACATCGGGGCCATGGAGATCCGCGTCGAGAATACCGACCTGGTAACCGGCAAGGGCCAAGGAGGCTGCCAAATTGGTAGCCACCGTGCTTTTGCCCACGCCGCCCTTGCCGCTCATCACCATGATCTTGTGGCGGATGTGGAACAGCTTTTCCTGTAACCTTCTCTGCTCATGTTCTTTTTGTTCGTTGGCAGTGCAACCACTGGCTATTTCGCAGGTTTCGCACGCTTTGGTTTCTTCACACTTCTCTTGATCCATGGCTTGTTCCTTGTCCAGACCGGGTTAAGCCCCAGACCCGAATATGGAATTGTAGCAGCGTTTTGTCAAGCTTTGAAAAATGGTTTAATTTTCCGCATTGCATTATGTCTTGGCTTTGGCCTTGCGCCAGCCCTCGGAGATAAATCGCTTCTCCCGGCTTAAGCCCCACTCCTTCATCGCCTGGATGTAAGCGCGAAGATCGGTCTTGGCGAGCTTTTGAACTTCTGCACGCTCCTGCTCTCTGGTCTGAAAATCCTCTGGCGTGATGCCAACCCAGGTTGCATAGCCTTCATCGAAGACCCAATCCGCAGTAACATCTTCTGAAGAAATCTCCATTAAAGCTGCGCGAGTCCGAACGCGGTCCATGTTGAGCTCCAGGACCCAACCATTGTCCCACACCCGGTCATCACGCTCAGTGTCGATATCATGACTGCATTTTGGACAATAGACCTCTGCAATGACCTGCTCGTCTAAGACCATTTTTCCAAAAAAAATCTCTGAGGTTCTATTACCGCAAGCGCAAGCCTTTCGGTAACTCTGACACATAAGTGATCTCCTCTCTGGATAATCTTAGAGTCCTTGTAGAGAGCAAGAAATTCATACCTAAGAAACTTCGCTCTCTACTGGAGTGATGGAGTCACGGTAATCCAATGCTCCAATACGCCAGTACTCCGATAGATAGTCACCGCAGTACTCTATAACATTCCTCTCAAGCAAAGCCACTATACAAAAGATAACGATGAACCTAGACCCACTCCTCTTGCAGAACTTCACCCTGAACGCCCACAACCACCTGCTTTATGGGAACCTTTCTCTGAGAGGCCTGGGAAGCTTGCTGGGCTAAATTGAGTAAACCCATACAGCAGGGAACCTGCATAATCAGGACCGTGAGCGTATTGATTTTGGCATCTTCAAACCATGCTTTTATCTTTTCCACATACACATCTTGACCCTCATCGAGCTTCGGACAGGCAATAGCTATGGATTTTCCCTTCAAGTACTGTCGGTGAAAATCCCCCAGGGCGAAAGGCACACAATCTGCAGTGAGAAGCACATCTGCACCTTGATAATAAGGGGCAATGGGAGAAATAAGATGCAATTGGATTGGCCATTGCCTCAGCTGGGATTCTATTTTCCCTGTTACTTCCCCAGTGTCTTGATCGTCCTTATCCTCAAACTCGAACATCCGAGAACCCGGGCATCCTTCAAATCTCTGCATTTTCTTACCTCCTAAGTTATTGTTTATATTGTTCCTCTAATCTATCAATGAATGTTTCATATTTTGCCGGCGAATATCCAATCTGCTCATCCGTTTGGTTGAATTCGGAAAACAGTTCCCCAATCTGCCTGTCAGTTAGATTCCTGTCCATCCAGGGAAGTAGAATTTCGTCTTCTTTCCTGATGTGTTGGGTGAGAAGTTCTCCATATGCAGTCAGGTGTTTGGCAACTGTTGCTTTGTCCTTTCTCTCAAGTGCCTCAAGTATTGTCTTGACGTGATTTCTCCCCGTCTTGTGGTCTTCATACATGACTTGCAAGATTTCCAGGTTCTCGTCGAAGTACTTGAAGAGAACGTCTTCCTCCTTGGCGTGGTGATATCTATCAGCGTAATAGCGGATAAACTCTACACCATCTAGAATCAGTTGCCTGCCTTCATCAGATTCAACGTCTAGGTTCTTAACCACGGCCGGAATGAGAGCGATCCACCTCTTTATCAAGACATGCTCATCAACTAACTTTTTCATCGGGGGGGAGTACTTCAGCTCTTCGGGCTTGGCCTCGATTTTTCTCTTAATCTTAGGGACCTCTACTTCTCTATCGGGGTATATAGTTTTGGCGATCCTCGTCATCATCTCTTGTTCCCGATCCTCAGGTAAGCTGTGTATTTCCACAATATCCTTTAAGAGACAGGTGCCAACGCTGCAGGGAGCACAGCCAACATCATACTCGTTCAGGATATTTTCCACCTCAGGGAATTGATCGATGATCTCTTTAATGCCTTTGTTTAAATATGTTTCCATCGCTCACCTCGTTCGTATTGTATCTTTCGCTCTCCCCCCGGCACCATTGATCGGACAAGGATGGGTAGAGAGAGCAGTTACTTTTCAGTAATTATAGCCTGTCTCACATACTTATCATTGACTTGAGTCAAAAACTGCCGCAGTTGATTACATTTTGATGTTACCTGCCTGGGGGGTGCTTGAGATGGATTCACTGCCTTTAATCCACCGAAAACACGAGGGAGTGTATTGCCACCGAAGGTCGTTCCTAGAGGAATGGTTAGAATTTTAGGAGCAACATCCTCTTTGCGACTTCGGGTGGAGGCTAGGAGATTCGCAAAGATGTCAGTCATATAATATGGGTACTGGAGGGTAGGGGGGTGGAATTGGCTCAGGTGGATTCACTGCGTTTAATCCACTCTACAGCCTTCATAATGGCTTGAAACGTGGGGTGGATCAAGGCCTCTCTCTGGCCGAATCCACCGAAAGCCTAAGGAGTGCTTGGCTCTTTGAGCTATTCGGATTGCTGCGGTATTTCTTCGGCAAGAAATCGTTCACAATAGTCCGTAAATTCATCCCGGGTCTGAGATGACACTTCTGTATACAAGTTCTTCATAAAAGTTCTTGGTAACTTTACCTTTATCTCCGAAAATACTGATTTGTTGTTTTTCAGCATTTTCCAGTATTCGAGTCCTGAAGTTAATATAAAACGAATAAAATAGTCATATGAATCATTACCGAGTGGAATGTCTTTGAAATATTCAATGGCCTTGGGGATATCATTATATAACGTTTCATAACACATATTATTCAGAATTTTGACATGATCTTTTTCATGTTCGAAATAACTTTGAGGCCAAAACGATCTTCTTTTTGTGACTTGATCTTCAACAAAATCTCTAATTACATTCAATTTCTGTTGAAACAAGCCGAAGGAAACAGCATTGTCTGTCAATTTTTTGAAAATACTTTTGGTAATATTCCTGCCCTTTAATCTCAAAAGATGCGTTAAATAAATACCTACAGTACCCGCCACATAATAACAATAGTCATTGAGGTCTTTCAGGGTGTTTATTGGCCTCGTGAGAAAAATACACATTCCTTCGGCCATTTCTGTGGTCCACCTCTTGGCAAGAGCCTTTTCTTCTTTTGACAGGGTGCTATAGAGACGTATGGTGGCCTCGTAATTTTTGAAAACAAAAGCTTCCTCTTCTGGGGTAACTTCGAGCATCCGTTTTTGTACGCTAGAAGAGAAGGAATCTCGGTGCAAATATTCACAGAAAGCCTTGATTAAAGCTACTTTTTCATTTACCTCCAACGCTACCGAATCTTCAATGGTATCTATCGTTTTGTTGAGGTTATATTCAACCATTACGGGGACTCTAAAGCGGGTATCAAGGTTGAGAATGGGAATGGAAAAGCTGCGGGATTGTTTAATAAGAGACTCTTCGTTGGCCTTTATCCATCTTTGTTCGATGGAACTGCTAACCACTTCTGCAGAGTGTATATTTTTCTTCATAGTCATGCAGCAACTATATCTTTCTTTCGATTTAACCCCTTATAGGGGCGCCATTAAGCGCTCCTTGTAGGGACGGTCATAATCTTGGCGGATTCGCTGTTGCTATCCTGTCTAAAATTTTTGCAAGTGTCAAGCTATCTCGTTTCAAAACCCATGTCTAGTCAGCAATAGACCTTGACTTAAATCAAAGACAACTCAGGCAAGCTTTGTAGTAGACTGTTAACCCGGATGTTTCATGAATTGCCGTCGCGAGACCGTGGAGAAGGGTGTGCCACCGGGCAACCGCAGGGGGTTGGATCTGAACCGTACTTGAACAGTACGTCGCAAGGTCTGACACCCGAGGACGCCCGGAAGGACAGTCGTATCCGCGGTCGCATCAGGCAACTCGTGAAATATCCGGGTTAGGGTGAGAAAAGTATACAGGAGATGACTGATGAGAGCCCGAACTCAGGTGTATTTGTTTGGATCCTTGCAAAAAAGATTGGGAGATCCTGATGATCTCCCAATCCAGTTGGACCTCAAAACCCCCACGCCGCTAGCCGAGGTTTTGGGTCTCCTTAAGATCCCCCTCGAGGTAGTGCAATTGTCGATGGTCAACCACAGAGCTGTTCCCAAAGATTCTACCATCCATCCAGGTGATCGGCTGTCTCTTTTTCCTATAGATTATCCCGTATTTGTTGATTGGAAGGACCTTCGATTTTAAGGCTGAGCGTAACTTGGAGTAAAGCGATCCAGAATCTTTCGCGATTGCAACATCTTTCCAGCAATTCAGCAAATCGTTTTCAAAGAAAAAATCTAACAAGCTCCCCCTATCACTGGCTCAAAACCAGGTCCTGTGCACGTAGCTCCTTACTTGCCCCGCACCCCGGGATGCGTATATTGTGGTGAGTTTATCTCGTGCAGTCTTATTCGAAATTCTTGCTCTGGTACGCTACTTTTCCAATGGCCAGTAATGGTAGCTGTGTATACCAGCCCAACGTACAAACCGATGATGACTGCGGCCAGTTTTGCAGTGGACCAAAATTTCTTTCTGACACCTTTGGTTTTTAACTCCAGTGTGTTTCTTCCCCCTGGACAGACTAAGGTGCAATCCATGCAACCGTTGCATTCAGGGCTTATGATTCGATCCTTGCGATCCACTGCTAAATGGTACGGACACACTTCTGAACAGAGTTTACAGTTTATACAGGTGTCGGAATTCCGCTGAATTCTTGTAGGGCTGACCAAAGCCAACAATCCCATGAGTGCTCCGTACGGACAGAGGTATCTGCACCAGGAATTCCGACTGATGAGGGAGGTAAGAACCAGGATCGTTAGCACCACAATTGTGGTAGTAGACATGCGGGTAAAGAAAAACAGCATCTTTACATCTGACATCTTGTAGTAAGGACTTTGGAGAAAAGCGAGGATGGCAAGCTTACTCATTGAGAAAATTACCCATACGAAAAAGCCTAGAAGCAAGTATTTCAAACTGCGCAAGGGAAAATCCAGCCAAACTGGCATTCTATAGTTTTTGCCAAAAAACTTTCTCCCCAACTTCCACAACCACTCGGATAGGGTACCCACTGGACAGAACCAGCCGCAAAAAGATTTTCTCAGGGTAAACGAAATGAATCCTGCAAACCCGAGGATAACCATAGCGGCAGGATGGATGGGATCCCATACTCCAGTAAGAACGAACAGCTTCCAGCCCATAAGTGCCCCGATGGGAAGAAATCCCTCCACCCCCGCTGGCCTCGATACGGTGATGGTACCGTCGCCGGATGCTTGAAGAACATAGATGAAAAAATGGATTCCAATGCCAATGGTTAGGAGAAATATCCCTAATTGGACGCTATTTCGTAGACCCCACGAGTACGGTTTTGCCCTCTGCTGGGTGGGTTTGAGGAAAACCTTGTCATCTTCTCTCTCTTCCGTATCCTCTAAAAGTTCAAGGAGTACAGCTCTTTCAGGCATCGTAGATCCCACACGTTACATGAGAACCGAATTTTTTCGATCTCATTGAGTTTGCTGGCAATGAGAAAAATCGGGCCCCTCTTGGGGCCCGGCATGTCCTTCTATAATTCCACGCCCAACCGTTCCCAGACTGATTCTCCTTCCTGGATCTCTCTCGCCTTCAGGCGCGGGTAGGTGGTGAACAGGAAGTACGTCAAGGGAACAACTCCCAGGAGGATGATGATCAGATCAGGGATCACTCGAACCGTGCCGACAAATTGAACGAAGCCTTTGCTAAAAAACGTGGCATCCCTGGCCACCCAGAGACCCTGAGTAAAGCTGGTCCAAGCTTGAAGTACCCCGATTGGAAACAGGGTTCCCAGGGTGAGGAGGAAGAGCCCACCATTCAATGCCCAGAACGAGAGTTTTAGGATTTTGTCGTTCCAGTGGTCTCTATCAACCAACCCTCTCCAGGAAAACAGCAGCAGGGCGATGGAGAGCATGCCATAGACCCCGAACAGGGCTGCATGGGCATGGTTCATGGTCAGGTAGGTCCCATGCTCGTAGTAGTTGATAATGGGTAGATTGATCAGGAAGCCAAAAACGCCAGCCCCCAGGAAGTTCCAGAACGAAGAGGCCACCAGGAAATACATGGGCCAGCGGTAGGGAAACTCTTTACCTTCCTTGCGGATGGACCTGTATTCCATCAGACCGCGCGTGACCAAACCCAACAGAGGCACCGGTTCCATGGAAGAGAACACGGCTCCCACCCCGAGCCAGAACGAGGGTGCGCCATACCAGAAATAGTGATGGGCGGTTCCCAGGATTCCGCTCAAGAACACGAGGGTGGCGGTGAAGTACACCACCATTAAGGCCGCCCTGGCCGAGGCCAAGCCCATAATCACCAGAAGCAAGGAGATCACCGCTACTCCGAAGAACTCGAAGATGCTCTCCACCCAGATGTGGACCACAAACCACCTCCAGTAGTCCGCCATGGTAAGGTGAGAGCCTTTGCCGTATACCATGCCGAAACCGTAGAAGGCCACAACCAGAATGGCGCTGAACACGTAGAACACAATCAGGCCTGTGGTCTCATCATTGTGGCCGAGGCGCAGGTGGTTGACGACGGCCCGGTAGACGATCAAGAGCCAGAAGATAAGTCCCACGAATAGCAGAATTTGCCACAACCGGCCCAATTCCAGAAACTCCCAGCCTTGATGCCCAAACCAGAACCAGGCGTCACCATCACCAAAAAGCCCCTTGATGCCGGCAGTTGACCCTGCAAGGCTTCCCACCGCCACCAGCAGAACGGCAACGAACAGGAGTTGCACAAGTAAGCTCTGTTTTTTGGGCTCAACCCCACCAATAATCGGGGCTATATAGATGGCAGAACCCACCCAGGTGGTGGCGATCCAGAAAACGGCAAGTTGCAAATGCCAGGTCTTGGCCCAACTGTAGGGAATGAGTTTGGCCACAAGTGGAGCCCAGAAACTGGCCGGGTGAATGGTATAGTGGGCCAGCAGTCCCCCGAAGCTGGTCTGGAGTAAGAAGAGAAGAATCACCACGAGAAAGAATTTGGCCGCACTGAACTGGCTGGGAGTGAGGGGCATATCGATGAGCCTCTCAGACAATGCTACGCCCTTGGTGGGGCCGTACCACAATCCGTAATTGTGAACGTAGTAGATGAATATTCCCAGAACGATCAGGAGCGCCAAAATACCGCCCAGAGTCCAGACGTAGGTCTCGGCGGTGGGAACGTTGCCAACGCTGCGGTCATGGGGCCAGTTGTTTGTATAAGAGTAATCTGTTCCCGGTCGGGTGCTGGAGGCCACCCAGGCAGTCCAGTAGAAAAAGCGGGAGATCTGAAGTCGTTCTTCAGCGGACTTAACTGTATCGGGGAGAAAACCATATCCCGTGTCCCCCTCTCTGAACATTTCTTCCCAGAACCGCTGAACCGATTCCAAAGCCAGCACCTGCGCCGGGGTCAGGGTGAGGGTGTCCGTTTCAGAGTCATAGCGATTGGTCTTGAATTCCCGCCTAGTCTTCAGGTCAATGATTTCTTGCTCAGTGTCATCCAGTCCCTCATAGGCTGTGCCATACTCTCTTTTTGCCAGGTATCCTCTCACGGCCTCGCCTTTGAGGTGGAGAGTCTTTGCGGAGAACTCTGGACCCCTCTGAGAGCCATGGCCCCAGACACTTCCATGGTCCATCAAACCGTAGCGCTGGTAGACATCCTGACCTGCGAGAATGTCTGCTTTGGTGAAAAGGACCTTTCCCGCTGGATCGACCACCTTTCCTGGGTATGGGGGTAGCCGGTCCTTGGTGAAAAGGCCTCCCAGCAGGAGAAATCCCAGGGACACCACAAAGCTGAGAATAGCCGCCCATTTCAGCTTCTCTAGCGACATAATTACCCTCCTTATCTCTGAAAACCGTTTGAGTAACTAAAAAAGATCCGTCTCCTATTCTGTTTAAGTGAGCTATTCAGCAGAAAGGAACCTCTGCTGACGATCACTGCTAGCTCACTCGATTTTATTAGCTGTTAATCACCAAGGTAACTAAAATCCGAAACAGTTTTTAAAATCTCAAAATTGATCATCCCGACTCCCCACCCTTCGGGCGGGTCCCCAGTTTCAATTGACCAAAACTTCACAACTGGTGCTTTGATCAGTATTGTTTTGAACATTGAAAAATTCGTATTTCGGATTTGTTTCGTGCTTCGTGCTTCGCATTTCGGAATTCTGGCTAGTTTTTCCCATTCTGAATTTCAGCTGCTTGCGTTGAGTAAATACAAAATTCCAGCCGCAGCAGGGTTAAATCGGTGGTGCAATGGTGACCAGAACGCGCATGTCGGTTTCAGCCCTGAGACCATGAGGTTCGCTGATTTCCGAGATGCAAATATCCCCGGGACCAGCAGGCATGGTTGCGTCATCCTCACCCAAAAACTCTCCACTTCCCTCGAGTACGGCAATACTCACTTGCCCTTCGATATCATGAGAGTGAACGGGCAACTCTTGTCCGGCCTTAAAATTAAAGTTCAGAATTTTGAAATAGGGAGAATCGTGCACGAGCAAACGACTCAATCCGCTGTCCTTGAAACTGTTTTCCTGGAACATGCTCACTCTTTTCATGCCGTATCCCACCTCCTTTTCAAGCACTTGATCGGGGTTTTTTATGTGATCTGCCAGCTAGTCTTTCGAATAAGCTACAGTGGAACCTTAATCGGAGCAACCCATAAATCCATTGACTTATGTCAAGGGTAAGAAAAATTTAAAAAAACCCACAATACTATTGAAACTTCCTGCGGCTTGCTGTGGGAGGCTCGAATCTGGTACATTAACAATGCAGAGCAACGTAGCGGAATGTAATAGCTAGAGTGCATTCCTCGTCCCGCCTCTATGGCGGTACCGCAGGGAACTCCCATGAGAGTTATTCACAAATTCCTCTACCAAGCAAGCAGCGTTACAACCTAGCCAGGAACGAATGATTTGATTTCCCTCGCAGATTCAAGAACTATTTCCAGTAAAGAAGTCATGGCCAGAACAGGAATTTCCCGGGCCACACTCAACAACTATATCGCCTTAAATCTCATCCCTTCACCTGCCATTCGCAAACCGGAACAGCCGGGAGGTCCCACGAAAATCGGCTATTTTCCGGAGTGGGTTATTGAAAGAATAGAGCGAATTCAACAGCTCAAGGCTTCAGGCATGCGCATGTCCGCAATCGCCGCTCATTTTATGGGTGAGGATAAGGAGGTGATCACCGTAACGGCGGAGCCGGCGCCAACCTTCGCCCATCAGTGGATTGAACAGATCGTCTTTCCTGCCATTCTGGTCAGCCAGCAATGGGATATCATTCGGCTCAATCAATCGGCCGAGGAAGTGCTCTTCACAGAGCAAGTTCAGGACTTTCCTACAACAGCAAACCGCAACCTGTTCACCCTTTTTCTCTCCGAGAAATGGAGAAGCCGCTTTGCCAACTGGAAAGAAATCCTCGCTTCACATATCCGCCTTGCCAAGAGAGAATCAGCTGATGACCTCCTCGAACAGATTTACCGCGCGGGAGAGATCCAGCCATTGGAAGAAGTCAGGCAACTATGGCATGAGGCTGAGCCCCTGGATGATCATCCGTTTAGCCAACAACCATTGACGCTAACACCCCATCATGAAAAAGCCACGCATTATACACTCTCTACCATAGATTTGCGTGAAGGAACACTCCTGCTTTACACCCCCGCCACCATGCAACTGAATCAAATGCTCGACTTGCTCACGGGTAGAGCAAAGCTTATCCAGGCTGCACTTTCCCAAAGAACTCCATCTCTGACGCCCCTGTGCATCCTGGTGGGGCGGCTGGAGTCTGACTTGCATTTGCGCACAACTCTACCACCATCTGAATACTTTGATTTGATAAACCAGATTATCCTCTCGTCTCACCAGTGTTTTATGAGGCACGGTGGCAGCCCAGGCAGTTCAATCCATGAGGGAGTTGTGTGTTTTTTCCTTCCAGCGGAGAACGCACCTCAAGAGTATCTTTACCAGGCACTCCTGTGTGCCCAAGCTTTGGAACAGCTGGTCAGCACTCTAGACAAACGGTGGAAATACAAACGGGCTTGGCATAATACCTTGCGGCTGAATATGGGTATTCATTGCGGCCATGAATGGTTGGGAACCATACCGTCACCGCTGGCATTTGAATTTACCGTAGTGGGTGATACCTTGGTGGAGACGATAAAGCTAAGTGAATTTTCGCAAAGGGGGGCTATCTGGGCCAGCAAAAAAGTGATCGAGAATCTGTTGCCTGCCCACCGCGCGCGGGTGGAATTCGGCCTTCGGCTTGGAGAGCATCAGGAGCGTTGAGTAAGGCCGGGTATTTATTCACCGGTGGGAGAGTTTTTGAGCCAAGACGAATTGGAACGGAAAGATCTTCAAGAGATACGCAACCTCACGGTGACTGAAATTATCAACGTCAATCCGTAGTCTCACAAGCTCTCTCATCAAACCACTGTTTTACCCAGCAGCCAAACGGAGATGGCACGACTGGAGCGAATGTAAACAAGACTAGCGGAAGAAACGAGAGAGCACATACCATACTCGGTGAGTTGAGCCTCACTCTTCTTCGTCGGTGGAGGCCTTTTTCTGGTCCTTCCCAGACTTAATCTCGACCTCCTCTTCAACATCTTCAGTGACAACCGGCCGACTGGTCTCACCACTCTCCATTGATTGAAGAACCTTCTGCAGCCCGTCCACAGCTTCCCCTAAGATAGCCTCTGCACCCTGAAACCAGATTGCCTTTGGGCTGGACTCATCCGCATGAACTATCCCTGCACAAGAGCCCCTCAGCACGTATAGTTTGGCAAGTATTTGCTCGACGGTGTCATACACTTCACCCTGCCCGCTCATGCGCTCCCCTCCTCTAGGGTACGGAGTGCCTTCTGCAGCCCGTCCACAGCTTCTTCTAAGATAGCCTCTGCACCTTGAAACCAAATAATATTCGGGTTGGACTCATCCGCATGAATTATGCCGGTACAAGAGCCCCTCAGCACAAAGAGTTTAGCAACTATACTCTCCACACTATCGTATACTTCACCATGACTGCTCATGCGCTTCCCTCCTCCATGGCACGAAGCGTTTTCTGAAGCTCATCCACCGCTTCCTTTAGCATGGCCTCCGCACCTTGAAACCAGATTAAGTTTGGGTTGGACTCATCGGTATGGATGATGCCCGTGCAAGAGTCCCTCAGTACATAGAGCTTGGCAACTATCTGCTCCACATTGTCATACTGTTCACCCTGTTTATTCATGCTCTCACCTCCCTAATGACCTTCATCTCGCCCCAGCAGTACCCTTTTGTTGAAGCCTGCGGGATAGTTCCATTGCCTCTTCAACTAAGCTTTGGAGTTGGATATATTCGAAGGGCTTAAAAACTAGAAAATCGATGTTGGTATCGCCATATTTTTTCTCGTAGAATTCAATGTTAAGAGTTGCCATCATGGCTACAGGTGTAAATGGGTCTATTTCTGCAAGTTTCTCTAGAAATCCTTTCACGTCTAGATATGGTACACCCTGGTCAAATATTAATAAATTATATCTCTTGTCGCTAAATTTCGTCAAACATTCAACCTCATCATTAACAGAGGTAACATTACATCCAATCTTGAAGAGCATCTCTTCAATCAGCTCCCTTTCTATTCTCTTGTCATCCCATAATAATACTTGCATTTTCTTATTTCTTGACAAAATTATATCTCTTCCCAATAAACCATGACTTTAGTCATGTTCTCTTTTTTCTCGTAATCCTATATTCAACAACGTAAAACCGTCGAAGTTTATTGTCTTGTATTCGCGAAGATTTCTTAGATCTTGTAATATAAGGCTCAGCAACTGTAGTTGCTCTTTAATTATTCTTAACTTTTTCTGTGTAATTTCATCTTCTGCCTCGGAGGATAATAAATCTACATGTCCAAAGATTATGGTCAGAGGTTGACTGAACAGATGTGCAACTGTCGCCGCGGTTGTAACTGCTCCTTGCAACCTCTGATCTTCAACTTGCCCCCAGCCTGCTCTCCTATCCTCACCAGTTCGTCTGTCAGTGCCGCTTCTTCTATCCTTGCTGGATCGCCTATCTACACTGCTCCGCCTATCCCTTCCCTTGCGTCGATCTCCATAGGTGTCAAGTTCATCCGCCATTAGGTCATCCTGTGCATATTTCCACCTGCTACAGCAGAATGTGTGCCAAATTCAAGGTGGTAGCGAGAAAACACCAACGGTAAGCGAGAAGAATTAGGTCTTTTATTATATTATTAAATACTTATTTCTTATAAACAAAAAAGGTTCGAGGAAAGGTGAAAATTTAGGTCTAAGGAAGGCAAAAGAAGTAATAGATCCTAGGAAATCATCGAAAGTCCACGGTGTGATGAAAAATGTTTGATATCCAACATTATTAATAGAGCATATCAAAATCGTTTTTGGGTGAAGTTTGTTTCGGTAATGCTACCCGCCGGTCATCCTCCATCCTCGCCCAAAAAGCCTTTTCCACCAGCCCATTTTCTTGATTCGTCTAAGCTCCTCTTCCATCATGAGCAATTTGGCCTTGGCCTCCTGCAGATCCTTCTCCCTGTCGTTCAAGGCGGCTTTGGTATCAACCATTGTATTCTTATATTCTTGGAGTTGATGTTTCTCCAACTCAAGCTGACCCAATCGGCTCAAGAGTTCCTCATAATGTTCTCTATCTATGGTTGCTGTGGTCCCATCACTGCCAGTGGGTGCACCAGGTGGACTGGTGACATCCGGCTCTGTTTTTCTGTCCCGCAGGGCTCTAATTTCCTCCATGAGAATATAAACCTTAGAACCCTCTCTTATGCGGGTTAATCGGCCATTGTTTAGATAATGGACCACCGTCCCCCTGGAGACTCCCAGGGCCTTAGCCGCTCCCTGAATGGTGACCCTCTCCCCTGACGACGTTTTTTTCATGTATCACTCTCCGTTCATCAAAGAAAGAACCAGGGGTTCTTCCCAACTGGCCTTTGGCCCGGAGGGCCTACACCCCGGAGGAAATATTGGAATAACGGAATACTGGAAAGATGGCCTTAAAGGTAGAAAACCGATTTACTTGAATATCTTCTGATCTTACCATCCACCACACTCTGATCTTAATTTGTCATCATACCATGAGAGAGGCAAAACTAACAGGAGTTTCGCCATTGCACCTTGGTAACTTCAGTAAAATTCCCTGGCGTCACACGTTCACCGCTTTGGCCCTTCCAAGAGATGGGGGTAGTTTTTTCCTATCTGTGTTTTAAGGTCTTCTTCTAGTTCAGCTCCATATATGGTTTTTGCCAGGGAAAGCTGGCTAACAGATAAATGAAAAGCACCCAAGAGTTTTGCTTTCCACAGAACTGCTCCCTTCAGATTTGCCTCCGAGAGATTGGATTCCTGCAAATTTACTCTCCAGAGGGTTGCCTTCTCCAGATTCGCCCTGTAAAGGTTCGCTTTCATCAGGTTGGCCCGCCAAAGGTCTGCCCTTTCCAAGTTAGCACCTGCCAGAGACGCCCCCTCCAGATTGGCTCCCAAAAAACCCGTCCGCTTCAAGTTAGCTCTGATGAGGTCAGCGCCATGTAAGTTGGCTTCCAAGAGGTCCGCCTCCTCCAGATTGGCCCGCCAGAGGGTCACCTTCTCCAGGTTGGCCCGCCAGAGAATTGCTCTGCCCAGGTTCGCTCGCCCGAGAGAGGCCGCCTCCAGATTAGCCGCCACGAGGAAGGCTCCATTTAGGTTGGCTTCCGAAAGATCCGCCCCGGCCAGGTGGGGACGAGTATTTGGATTCTCTTCCCTCCAGGTATTCCAGGCCTTTACGCCCTGCTTGAGCTTGGCCAAATGTTCCGGATTGGCCATGGTTTTACTCTCGAAAAAGTATTAACACCTAACAGCTGCTAACGAGAACATAGTACCGTTAAGAATTCCAGTCGTACCAAGTTTATGTGTGTTGAAAAATTGGACGTCGGAATCATCCCAACAGTAAGAAATCAGGGAGGACGTTCGAAACGCTACTCTGTGAACTCCACGGAGGTTGCCTTACTGATTGTGGATTGTAGATTACGGAAAGCCATGCAAAGATGCAAGAACAAATCCGCACCAAGAGTAGTCTAGTAACCTGTTATAAGAAAAAAATGAACAACGGAGAGCACAAAGAACACAGAGCCAAAACTGAAGGGGTCCTGCGAATGGAGTTGCTCGCACTACGTGGTGATGATTTTACCCCAGCGGGGATGAACTTTCTCATATCTTTTGACGGAGAACGGTAGCCTGCAGAGGGAAATCTTATCTGAAATAGTTTCTCTGTGATCTCTGTGTGGTCTGTGGTTGATACCTCAGTGTGTAGCCACCGACACAGTTCGTTTATTGTTCCGAATCTTTCGTTGATTTCGCCTAGACCAGGTACTATAATCCTTACACAGTAAACTCGCCAATTTTGTCGTTCAGAGGAGCAGAACATGACGGAAAAGAAACAGATGGTGGAAGTTTGTACCTGTGAAAACTGCGGCAACGAGGCCGAGATGGTTGTAACCTGCGAGCTTATACCTGTAGAAGATGTAGAGAAAAAGGCTGCAGGGGTAGAGCAACAGGAAAAGAAATCATTCACCTGCACAAGTTGTGGTAATGAGGCAGATATGATTATCGATTTGTGAGAATTGCATTTCCTGACCTTTGTGATTTTGACAAGTGAACTCGTCCTTTTTTCTTGCTGGCTTCATTGATAACCCTCCGGTGCGCTGGAGGGTTATCTGTTAACTCAAACCCTTAAAGAACCGGGACTCAACGGGAAACAGCTCTCATGGATTTTCGTTATTGTCCTTTGTGTGGTGCTACCCTTGCCCGAGGCTCCCACAGCAAACGGAGGCGACGCTACTGCCCGGAGTGTGACTTTATTCATTACCGGAACCCAACTGTCGGGGTTGCGGTTATTATCATGCAGAAGGGCCAGTTACTCCTAGTCAAACGGCGCGGCTCTTACGACGGTTTGTGGTGCATCCCCTGCGGTCATGTTGAATGGGATGAGGATATCCGGATTTGCGCCCGCCGCGAATTGCAAGAGGAGACGGGGCTGGATGTAGAGTTGGGCCCCGTGTTCGATGTCCACTCTAACTTTCATGATCCAGAGCGCCAGACAGTTGGGGTTTGGTTTGTGGGCAAGCTTGCCGGGGGACAGCTTCAGCCAGGGTCTGATGCCCGAGAGGCAAGATTCTTCTCCCTTGACCAGTTACCAGAAAAAATGGCTTTTCCCACAGACATACTGGTTTGTCAAAAGCTCGAGAGCTTGCTTGCCAGCGCGGAAAACGGTTTAGAGCAGTTCTGCAGAGAATACTCGGAATATGTATTCGCATAGTGCTCCGCCACATTATACCTTTAAATGATTCTGACCGCACAATAAGGAGGAGACAACATGGAAGACCAAGTCATCATTTACGGCAAGTCCACTTGACCATACACTGACCAAGCCAGGTCGGCTTACGGCGACAGAGCCACGTATATTGACGTCGTCAAAGAAAAGGACAAGCTTGAGGAAATGCTCAAACACTCTAATGGGGTAAGGAAAGTACCGGTTATCGTCGAAGGTGACAAGGTAGAAATTGGCTATGGGGGGACATGAGGCGTTTGACAACCCATAGGTGATGGGTCATGCGAAAATGGGGTCCAGCCCCGTCAGCAAGAGAGAATCCTCCCTGAGATAACGGAACTCAGATTTCAGATTGTAGATTGTAGATTGAGAAATTTTCTTGTTTCGACTCGCGTCTTTGATTGCAGACTGAAGGGCTTTCTAAGAACGCAGGTTACCACTTGCCTCAATCTAGAATCCGCAGTCTACAATCTGCAATCTGAAATCTGAAATCCGCATTCCGCAATCCGAAATCCGCAATCCCAAATCTCTAATACACCATCTTTCCAGGAGACTTTTTGGTCGGTCGGGCAGGCTTTTTGCATGTACATCTTACGGTCCGGAAGAGCATGTCTCAGGATTTTCAAACGGAAGGAATTGTAGGTATGAATCAATACCGACCCGGCAGTTTCCGTATTCTTACCGTTGACGATGATCAAAACGTTTTGGACCTCTACAAGGAATTTCTCTCCCCCAATAAATCCGCCGCAAATTTTGATCTAACCCTTTGCAGTCGCTGCGATGAGGCGGTTGCAGCGGTTCGCTTGGCAATTCAAGAAAAAAGACCTTTTGCCGTTACCTTCCTCGATGTCCGCATGTCTTCAGGTCAGGACGGTGTCTGGGCAGCAGAGCAAATACGAAGGCTAGACCCAAACATAGAGATCGTTATGGTGACAGCTTATGATGATATCACTCCTGAGGAAATTGTCTCCCGCGTACCCCCCGCTGGAAAGCTGCTGTACATAAAGAAACCTTTTTCACCAGAAGAGATCAAACAATTTGCCCTCGCGCTCAGTGCAAAGTGGCAGCAGGAGGTGCAGCTCCATAAGATTCACATGGAGTTGGAATTCCACGTTGAGGAAAGAACCACCGATTTAATGAAAATAAACGAGGAACTCAGGCGAGAAATAGAGGAACGCAGGCGAGCCGAGGAGGAACTGCGGGAAAGCGAGACGAGGTACCGACTTTTAATAGATAATGTTCCAAGCATTGTCTACAGAGGATACAAGGACTGGTCTGTCGATTTCATTGACGAAAAAATCGAATTACTGACAGGCTACACTATGGACGAGTTTAACTCTCGGAAGAAGACATGGTTAGATGTAATAGTAAGTAAGGACATTGAAATCGCCAAGGAGGCTTTTGTCCATGCATTAAAAACAGATAAGTCCTATGTAAGGGAATACAGAATTAAAACGAAGAATGGAGACATCCTATGGATACAAGATAGGGGATATATCCTATGCGATAAAGCTGGAGCTATTGAATATGTGAGCGGAGTTTTCTTTGATGTCACCGAACGGAAGCGAGCGGAGGAGGCGCTTCGCGAGAATGAGGAACTCTTTCGAGAAATGGCCGAGAATATCCACGAGGTTTTTTGGCTCTTCGATTGGACCGAACAAAGAGTTATCTATGCGAGTCCAGCTTATGAAGAAATCTGGGGGCGCTCCATTGAGGATCTCTACAATCGATACGAAGAATGGGCGGATAGTATTCATCCCGATGATCTCTCATATGCCCAAGAGTCATTTGCCACTATTGTTCAAACGGGTGGAGGAGAGCCAAGAGAGTACAGAATTGTTCGCCCTGACGGCACGGTTCGTTGGGTATCCGACAGAGGCTTCGCCATTGCAGACAACGATGGGCAGGTGCGTCGCATCACCGGCATTGCCGAGGACATAACCAAACGCAAAGAAGCCGAGGAAGCGCTGCGGCAGAGCGAGGAAAAATATCGTACGGCTCTGGAAGCAAACCCTGACCCTGTTGTTGTCTACGACATTGAGGGAAAAGTTGTCTATTTCAACCCCGCGTTCACCAGTGTTTTCGGCTGGTCTCTGAGGGAGCGGTTGGGCAAAAAGATGGATCACTTCGTGCCCGAGGAAAACTGGCCAGAGACTAGAATGATGACAGATATGGTTTTGGCAGGAGAGAGTTTCTCTGGCATCGAAAGCCGCCGATACACCAAGGATGGAAACAGTATTCCCGTCAGTATGAGCGGGGCCGTTCTGCGAGAAATGGATGGCGAGCCTGTGGGCAGCGTCATCAATTTACGAGATATCAGCGAACAAAAGAACCTGGAAGGCCAACTCCAGCAAGCGCAAAAGATGGAAGCTGTTGGCACTCTGGCTGGCGGAATCGCTCATGATTTCAACAACCTCCTCCAGGCTATCCAGGGCTATACGGAACTCCTGCTCATGCGCACAAAGGAGGGTGAGCGGGGATGGCGGGAGCTGCGGGAGGTCATCCGGGCTGCTAAAAGAGGAGGGGAGCTTACCCAGCAGCTGCTCACTTTTAGTCGCAAGGTGGAAAGCAAAAGACGGCCACTTGATCTCAACCAAGAGGTGGGAGAGTTGCGTGAACTGTTGGAGCGAACCATTCCTAAGATGATTGATGTCAAGTTCAAGCTCGCTGACGATCTTAAAGTGATCAACGCTGATCCGCTACAGCTGAAGCAGGTGCTGATGAATCTGGCTGTGAACGCAAAGGATGCCATGGCTGAGGGCGGTCAACTGCACATAGAGACAATGAACGTGAGCTTGGATCAGGAGTTCTGCAAGAAATACGTTGAAGTCAAACCGGGGGATTATGTCCTGCTGTCCATCTCCGACAGCGGTCATGGGATGGATAAAGAGACACTAGAGCACATATTTGACCCCTTCTATACCACCAAAGAGGTTGGCAAAGGGACCGGACTTGGCCTGGCGATAGTGTATGGAATTGTCAAAAATCATGAAGGCTACGTAATGTGCCACAGCCGCCCCGGACAGGGAGCCACCTTCAAAATTTATCTGCCGGTTATAGAACCGGAAATCGACTGTATGGCTGCAGTGGATTCGGAAGAACCTAAAGTCCTCGCCCAGGGAGGCCATGAAACCATATTGCTGGTGGATGACGAGGAATTCATTAGGGAATTGGGGGAGGATCTGCTTGGCGGGGCTGGCTATACAGTCTTTACGGCTGCTGACGGAGAAAGTGCCTTACAGATTTATCGTCGAGAGCAGGAGCAGATTGATCTGGTAATCCTGGATCTGATCATGCCGGGTATGGGCGGCAGCAAGTGTCTTGAAGAGCTCTTGAAGATAGATCCGCAGGCACAGATACTCATAGCCAGTGGATATTCTCCCGATGCTCCAACTAGGGAGACGCTGGAGACTGGAGCCAGAGGCTTTGTCAGCAAACCCTATGACACCAGGCAATTGCTTAAAGTGATTCGTGAGATTTTAGATGAACATTGACAGACTATCCCCCGTGCCGGACAGGGGGCCCAAGTTCTACCGTTAACTCCACCGTTGCTTCATCACGCCGCACCTCAACCCGTATCTGATCACCCACATGGCGTATGGCCAAATAAGCCTTCAGGTCGTCAATGTCTTCCACTTTCTGATCTTCCACCGCCACGATGATGTCACCGTCTTGCATACCAGCCTCTTGGGCCCCGCTCCCGCTGGTAAAGCCAGTGACCTTCAGCTGGTCTTCTCTTATATCCAGCATGACCCCGAGTTTCGCGGCCTCGGGAGCCGCAAGCTCGCTGGGAAAAACGATGAAGTCTGCCAACCCGGGTTCCAGTGGTTCTCCTGAATCGGGCAGGACTATGGCATATTCTCTTCCATTTCTCCGATAAGCTCTCTTGGGGATACCCGAGCCATAGGCAAGGTGGCCAGTGCCTGCCAGTACCACCAGGTAATAGTCAGGCCGATCTGCCAGAAAGGTGGCAATGCTCTCTGCCATGGTTTCATCCCAAAGAACCTGGGCCTGGTGGAAGTATTCGAAAACTTGTGGAGCACTGTCTCCGCCCAGTTCAGTCTGGTGCAATTCGAAAACTTTCCGAAGGCGTTTCTCGTAGCCTTCGTCGTCAAAGGCCATCTCTTTGGGTATGCGATCTTTTTCCTCCTGACTCAACTTCTCGAGCCCTTCATCAGCAACCTTGCTGACCAGCTCATTATCCTGGTTAAGTGCGACAACGGGAATTCCATTGTCCTTCGCATACTGCAGAATATCCCGATATAGATGATAGTTGAACCTCCAGGTACTGAAGTAGTGAGATTGCTTCAGGAACGTCTGCTCATTGGATTCCCCTGAGATGTAATCGTCCAACGCCTTTTGATACCTCCGTTGAAACATCTCCATACCAATGGCGAGTTTCGGGTGGCGCTGGTGTAGAGCCCGTATCATCTCAAGCTGAACGAGATGATCGCCATAGCGGTCATGCCTTTCACCCACATAAACAATGTCTTTGTCAGCCACCTGGGATGCAATCTCGGTTAAGTGAAGGATGGTATCGAGGGCGATCCCCGTGACCGGCGATGGCACCTCGAGACGGATACCGCGATCCCCTTCCCGGATCTCCTTTCCCACGTTTTTACCTTCAGAAAATTTCAGGCTGCTGTACTGACCGTAGTGAAATACCTTTGTAGCCACACTCCTAACCTCCCCATCATTTTCGGCCAGAGCCACGCCGAGCACACGGTTGGGATTTAGAATATTATTCCTTATTTGCAGAGAAAAGCCCGTTGGGGTCTTTGGGGTCAACGGCAGGAAGGGCCTCAGTTCTGGTTGGTCTCCTAGAAAAAGAAAAGCTTTCTCACCCAGAACTGAGTGATTGATTTCTTTGGCTTGCACGGATGCAAAACCATTTCTTTGCAACTCTTGGATCAGAGACTCGTAGATTTTTCCATCAGTTTCGGGCAGGACCAAGGTACGGGTGGGATCTCCCAGCAACCGGCTCAGCACTGGTCTACGCTCTGCTGGTTCTAGGGTTCGAAAGAGGTCATAGTCTGGATCCACGATGATCTCCTCCGGTTTGTCATCCAGGGAAAAAGTGAAGGATTGCGCGCCGCCGGATACAGTCAAAATATGTCTTTGCTTTTCACTCGCAGTATGAATAGCCACCGGCACGTACACCGGCAGTGGACTGTTTGTGACCCGAACCCTGAATTGCAGAGTATAGGTATTGCCAGTGCGGTTGAGGCGAATCCCATCGAGATTTACCTCCATCGCCCCTTTCTCCTCGAGCCAGAATTCAAAGAAACCGCTGAGATCCTGTCCAGCTGTTTTTGAGAAAATCCTCTCCATATCCCACCATGAAGTCACATGGAAGCGCTGTTCCCCTATCAAAAGCTTCAGGGCCTTTCCAAACGCCTCCTCACCGATACGATTCTTGAGCATGTGGAAGATCATGGCGGTCTTGGCGTAGCCAATCGCACGTAGAGGCCGAGCTTCTCCGCCGGAGAAGTATCGCACAGGAATTTCATTATCCGCATGGACGTAACTTTCGTAATTCTCGAGAATTTTTTTTCGATACTGCCAGCCTTGTCCTCGCAGTTGCTCGTAATAATGATCAGCCAGATAGGAGGTTAAGCCCTCGGACCAATTGCCGCTCTTGTAATCTACATAGACGGAATTTCCAAACCAGGAGTGAAGGGTTTCATGTCCCAGCGAGGTTTCTGGGATAAAGGGCAGCTTGAGTACCTGACGGCCAAGTAAGGTGAAGGTGGGCATGGAATAGCCAGTGGGCAGAGCATTCTCCACTATAGCGAAGCGGCGGAAAGGGTAGGGTCCCAGCATCTCCTCATACATCTCTAGGTACTTTTTGCTGTAGGCTAGGTAACGATCTGCAAGGCCCTGATCCTCAGGAAAGAGGTAGGTGGCCACCTCCACCCTCCCATGTCGGTCTTCCTTAACCACGTAGGGCGCCATGACAAAGTGGATATGTGACACCGGGTGCGGAAAGCGAAAGATCACCAACCTGTCTTTGTCGCCTTCCTGAATTGTAATGGTGTCGGCCTCGGACACGGCCTGAAAGTCTCTGGGAATCCACGCTTGCAGGGAAAAATAGGCAAGCTCCGCCTCAGCAGTTGGGTACCAATCGGCGAGGAAAACGGTACCTTCTTTATCAATAACGTTACCGTCCGTTCTACCCTCAGTCTCAGAAAAAACTGCTTCGTACTCTAACCGTACCTGGCTTCCATCCGGAAGGGCAGGAAGATTGATGCGACCATCTTGAATCTTTGCCACAGCGGCCTTGCCGTTAACCTCCAACTTACGAATGCGCAAGTCACTACCAACCAGTATGGCTCGTACACTTTTCGGGATGGTAAGGTCAACAATTCCGTAGAGCCGATGCTTGGCGAGATCGAACGAAATCGTTATGCGGTGGTGCGGTAGCGAAGCCGTTACACCGGCTGGCGGCAGGCACAGAACAACTGTAATGATCAAAAATACAGTCAGAAAAAGGTGCGAGTGCTTTATACGCGACATCCGTGTAACTCTCCAATCTACGAACTGGGTTTCGGAGATACTATTGGATTAGATAGTAGCCAAAAAGATAAGAATTTTCCTTGTGGAATCAACCGCCATGGTGTCTGCGGCTGGTCGAGGGCCTCGGCAGATAGACTCGTCAGTTGGCAAAGCAGAGTAGATGGCGGTAGGGGGACCAGCGTAAGAAAACGGACTTAAAACTGTCCGGGCAAATCTTGAGCGAACCTTTGGAGGGTTGGCACTGCCAGTTGTCCGTGGGCACAACGGACAACCAGCAACTACCAATGGACCCTTCCTACATCTCTGGCATGTAAATACTCTCGTACAGCTCTTCCAAGCTGGCAAGATGCTTGCCCTCATCATGTTGTAGTCGCCGGAACATGGCCTCCATGGGTGCGCCCACACACGCCTGCGCCATTTTGCCGTAGAAATCGACGGATCGTTTCTCTTCGTGGATAGCATAGATCATGACATCCTGGGAAGTGGAATCCTCGTCGAGAGGCTTGAGCTGGAGGAGCAAGGTCAAATCCATACTGGGACCTTCTTCCATACCCGCATCGTGCAGGGCGATCTCCTCTTCGAGAAAGGCTTTCTCCAAAGTATATTTGTGCTCCAGTTCTTCCAGAGCCAGTTCTTTGACGAGTTGCTTCGCCCGCTTATCTTCAATCATCTCGTAAGCCTTCCGATAAATATCAAAGCTCGATTTCTCCATTTCGATCGCTTTCTCGATTGCTCCTTCCCTGGTGTAACATACCTCTTCGAATTCACTCATCACTCTCCTCCATAGCGTCCAAATAAATGCCAGATGATCCAGGCTCGAAAACAACCATTGCGTATATTACGTGATCGTAGCAAAGGATTCAAGTACGATTTTTCACTATTGCGGTGTGAAAGCCAACGAATGTTCAAGTCGACGGTGATAGCCTTTCCCTCAACGAGCAAATGTGGTGGCGCAGTATCTTTTTGTCAAGTCGTTGAGAGAAACTTACGACGTAACACTCATTTGAGCATTATTCTTGCACGCAAAGAGCTGATGTTTTCACCTTACCATACTATATTGAGCCAAGAAAGGGAGCATTCCGCCGGAGGATGCGCATGAGCAGACTAATTCATGACCTATTGGAGATCAATCGCAGACTCTCTTTTGAACTCTGGCATATAACCACCATAAAAGAGAGACCAAGCGGCCTGTCGCCTCGGATGTTACTGCCTGTGCAGGTGGATGGGGACGTACGTATTGGCGAGCCTGAACCAATGGTTTTGTACTGCGGACTGCTGAACGGCTTTAATTACTACTATCTGATTGAGAATCCAAGCGAGGCGAGCGCTTCATCTGATTTGAATCTCTATGTCGTCGAAAACGACGCTCTTAAGAAGGTTGCCGGAGTTGAATTTAAGGCTCACAACCCAGCAGAAGAGATAATGAGCCAGGATATTCAGCGGTTGGTCACGGACAAGGTAACCGGAAATTGGTTCCATATTCTTGAGGATATCGACTCTGATAGCCTGAGCAATATTTTCAAAAAGCTCACTGGTGCACTGAGAAGGCAAGCTGACCAGTTGGGAAAGGAGCCCATATCCATCTTGTTTTGTTTCTGCGTTATCGAGAGAAAATGGACATGCTTAAAGCACTTCTTCTATGATAGGTCCAGGGGCGAGTTCACCATGTATGTGGACAATTTTTTCGACCTGGATTTCACGGTGGAGTCAGATCATATCGTAGTGAGTAGAGGTCTAGATTGGTACATCTTTCAGTTCTATACTGAAGGCTTTCTCGGAAACTAGCGCTAGAAAAGCAGTACTGCTGAGCTAGGGTTTTTTACCTTACAGGCCTACCTCCCAAACGACACAGTGGAAATATGGAATGGTAGAACCCGACACAGGCTCGGACATACGAGGTAGGATTCAGGTTAGACTAAGTTTCTTCGATACTTAGCGCCGCTTTCTTCTTTACATGGCAACGATTGTTCGCTATAAGCAGTGCATCTACAACCAAAGAGCTGCTGAGGAATTGACACAATGGAGCCGGAAAGAAAAGCAGGGATCACCATAGTTTTCGGAATTCCAGCAATCGTAGGCGCGGGGCTCATCTGGCAAGTTGCGGGAAGCTGGCAGGCTGTCTTCGGGTATCTGGGCATGCTTGCATTCATTCTCGGAGGTCTCGTGGCCAATCCCGAGCAGATAGTCTCATCTGATAATCATTCCGAGTAGACCCAGACAACCGAGCTCGTTCTTCTCTCGCCTCTTGGCAAGCCCTACAATACCTTCCTCTTTTGCCTCTGAATTGGCCGAGTTTCTGCTATATGGCTTATGTCGGTTTGAGAGCAGCTTTGCAGGGTGATACGCTAGCTAAACCACTTATGTATTCTCAGCAACCCGATTAATCTTTTTCTCATAGTGTGCCGCAATTACTTCGCGGAGGAACTGGCGGTCAGTGGGAGAGATTCTAGTAAACCGGAGACCCACTCCGCAAGGGGGAATATCTTCCTCAGAGCCGAGGGGATTTGACCAAGCCACCTCGGCAGAGATATTCAGGGAGTGCCGATTGGGAGCCATGACAAATACCCTTATCTTTTGCTTCGGACGCAGCTGTGCCCGGCAGAGAATAAATGCGCCACTGGCGCCAATATTTTTGGTCTCTGCAACTGTGGCACCTTGAGAAGTTAAGATAACAACGGGCCAGCTCACTTCGGCTCTGGATTGTCTGCGTCTTTCGGGCACCGTTGCGGTATTCAAAAACATACCTCCAATGGTTCAGCTTTGTAAACTCAGCTCGGCCCCCAAACAGCCCCAAATTGCCTTAACAGAGGGAAAAACAGCTATGAGACTAATAAAAAACCTGGCTCGAGCAGGTGGTGGCTGCAATCTCTGTGCCCTGCTTATTATGGCTCGGCGAAAACTGCCCACCCCTCATAACTGTTTTTGGAGTGCTGGAGTAGTAGAGCAGCCAAAATTCCAGATAACGATTCACCCTGAAACCTGACACCTGAAATCTAAAGCCCTGAGATGTGCTGCTAGAGATTTGAGATTTTACAACGCCCCACCTTCAGACTTTTGCCGTCGACTGCGGAAACATTATGGGATACAGTTAGAGAGGAGAAAGCTAGTTATCTCAAAAAAGAGGATCTGAGATGGACTCGTATCTTGAATTGTTACTCGGAAAATCATTTGAAACCATCCCCGGTGAGTCCTACAACCAATACCGGCAGGACGTTGCTGAGCAAACCGGTGACGCTTACCTGTTTTATGAAATCTCTCTTATGGAAGAAAAACCGTGGAAGTTCCTCCGAGATCGGGTCTATCCCCTATTCGCAAGATATCTGAAAGCCAAGCTCGTGGATCCAACTAATGCGCCCGGGGTTGTGGTGGCCGTTTTCCACACGGAAAGGTGCTTTCTATTGAGAGGTGAGGACTTTCTCCAAGTGTTCCGCGAAAAAGAGGGTCTTGATCCAACAGCGTTCTTTGAAAAGGTTCAGCAGTGGCTTTCCATATGATCTTATCATCTGGCTCTCTGATCCAGCAGTCTAGCTTCCCAGCGCCTGTTCAAAATCCGCAATGATATCTTCGGTTGCCTCTATGCCCACAGATACCCTCACCAGGCTGTCGTAAATTCCCAACCGCTTCCGTTCCTTTGGGCTGACACCGGAATGAGAAGTGGTGGCTGGCCGAGTGATAAGCGTTTCAATGCCGCCAAGACTCGGGGCAACGACTGGTAGCGTGGTGGCCTGGATAAAACGCTCAGCCGCTTTCAAACCGCCTTTCAATTCAAAGCTCAACATGCCGCTGAAGCCATCAAATAACTCCCGGGCACGCTGGTGCCGTGGATGGCTTTCAAGGCCAGGGTAGTTGACTGCTTTCACTGCTGGATGATCTTCCAAAAACTGGGCGACTCGAAACGCGCTTTCATTCTGATACGTAACTCTGACTGCAAGCGTTTTTATGCCTCGATGGAGCAAAAAGCAGGCATGGGGATCAAGTGATGCACCGAGATGATTCAGTCTGCGTCTGATCTTGTCGATGAGTTCTGCCCGGCCAATCACAGCCCCGGCCACAATGTCCGAGTGACCATTGAGGTACTTCGTGCAACTGTGAATGGAAAGATCGAAACCCCATTCTGGCGGTCGAAAATTCACAGGACTCGCAAAAGTGTTATCTATCAGTGAAATCAACTGGTTTGCCTTGGCAAATGCCACTACAGCCTCGAGATCTGCAATTTGCATGAGTGGATTTGTTATGGTTTCGATATAGATCGCTTTGGTATCGGAACTCACTTTACTCTGCCAGGAATCAGGATCGTCTCCATCAATAAAATCACATGAGATTCCAAAGGAAGGGAGATCTTCGGTAATAAGCGAGTGGGTACCGCCATAGAGACAATCCTGCGCAAGAAAGTGATCACCCGAAGAGAGAATAGTGAGAAGGGTAGTGGATACCGCGGCCATGCCACTGGCAGTAACAACCGCGGACTCCCCATTTTCCATGGCCGCCAGCTTCTGGTGCAGGGCCACGTGGTTAGGCGTATTGTTCAACCGAATGTACTTTAGATGCTCATACCTTTTCTCGCCGGAGTATTCGAACATGGCGGACTGAAAAATCGGCATACAAACAGCGCCGTAAATGAGTGGTTTAGGTTCACCAGCATGAATTAGTTTGGTCTCTAAGTGGGTGTAGACTGCAGCCATAATATGATTCTCCTTTCATTGTGCACAGCGAAAGAAACGAACCACTGAGAAAAAGGTGATGAATTACTTCCTATGTGCATAGCGCCGGATGCTAAGCGAAGGTAGCATATGCGAAATGGGGATTGCAAATGTGAATGGTTGGCTAGGGTGCTGCCGGTGAAAAAACTGAATTTCTCATAGTTTCCAGCCCCAAAACTTCAGAAATCCAGGGAAATCTGACATATCCGAGGCCTTCCTATTCCAAGGCTTCAGACTGGTATAGAAGGGGTTGTCATAGGCATCGTTATCTCCATAGACCTTGTCCGCTCCCACGAAAAAATCAAGAGAGATCAAGCTCAGCATGAGCGTCTCCCAGAATTTCATTGAACGTTTCACGTGTCCTTTCTGTGGACCATAATTATAATAAAAGCTGGTAGTTTGCCCGTTCAAAGGGATTTCTTTCAGACTACTCGCCAGCTCCAAGGGTGCCTGGATAACCTTGAAGCCTTGAGCGTGCAACAAGGTCCGTCCATTAACGATCTCCAAATCCATGACCCTGTGGACAGCTGGCCGCAAATGCACAAGCAACGTTGCGTATTCTTCTTTGCCGTAGTCTAAGATCCACGGTAGCGTCTCGCCATAAACCTCCAGAGGTTTTTCTTCCCAATCTTCAGGCAACGCCTCCCGGGGTAGATAGGTTGTGGGTACAATGGAACTATAGCAGCCGCAGGTGCCAACACTGCTGATCAAGACCGGTCGTTTTTCGGCATCCAACGTTATAACGACTATTACCCCCACGTTATAGCCACTGGTGATATTAAACGGGATCAGGCTGAAGGGTACCTTAGGAAAGTGAATCCGGTAAATCAAATTAGTGTAGGCACCCTTTTCCGTTGCAAACTCTCTCTGCATATAGTAGATGGCTGGTTGTTCACCGTCCACGTAGATATACTCGTCACCTTTTTCATCGAACCTGGCCGACGGCCGGCCGATGCGATTATATTCACTCCGGTAATCGTAGGTGAGAAAAACAGGGGCATATTTGCTGAGGAGAGTGTCTTCCTTGCCG
The DNA here is from genome assembly GCA_964346905.1 of uncultured Desulfobacteraceae bacterium. GTDB lineage: Bacteria > Desulfobacterota > Syntrophobacteria > BM002 > BM002 > BM002. The sequence continues at coordinate 31,630 of CAYFXH010000018.1, forward strand.
TCAGCAATATATACAGTGTAGACTTCTTCCGGGGGTAATTGAAAATGATGTGCACATCCTGAAACAACAAAGGCTAGAGCTACGATAAAGACCCGTATAAAGAGCATGATCTTTCTCTCCTGTCATTAGTAGTTCGGACTTTATTGTATACTATAATCACTTTTTTGGTCGCATACACTGGGGGGTTGCATTTGCGGTCATTTTCCTCTGGTCAGATGGAGAGAATTAGTATAGGTTAACGCCTGTTTATCATCTGTGAGCGATAACAACAATCGCGTCTCCGTTTCCTCACTGAAGGGAGGTCGTAATGATAAGGGATTTAATAGAAAGGAGCAGGAGCTATCGAAGATTTTATCAGGACTTCAGTATCGAGCATGATACTCTGAGGGAGCTCGTTGACCTGGCAAGGCTCTCTGCGGCAGCAGGTAATTTGCAACCCCTTAAGTACATGCTCTTCAATGATCCCGAGAAAAATGCCACAATATTTCAACACCTGGGCTGGGCTGGCTACCTTCGAGACTGGCCCGGTCCCAGTGAAGGAGAGCGGCCTTCTGCCTACATCATTGTTCTCGGAGACACGCGGATATGTAAGTCGTTTGGCTGCGACCATGGTATCGCCTGCCAGAACATTCTGCTGGGTGCTGTGGAAAAGGGCTTGGGTGGTTGCATGATCGGATCAGTGAATCGAGAAAGACTCCGTAACGACCTAAACATACCCGACTATTTCGAAATACTCCTGGTTGTCGCCTTAGGAAAGCCCAAGGAGACTGTGGTTCTGGAAACTGTCGGACCAGACGGAGACATCAAGTACTGGCGCGACAACGAGGGAGTACATCACGTACCCAAAAGATCATTGGAGGATATCATTGTGACTTAAGGCATGAGTTACCCAAAACCGGTATTACTAAAAATGGGTAATTTTACCCAAAGTTGGTATTACCAAGAATGGGTAAAGATAAAAAGCGATGGTCACCCCTAGCCATTCCTGCTGCTAACTGTTACACTACAGCGTTTTAATCTTAGGAGCTAGATCGAGAACGATCCAATGATTGCTATTAGCCAGTATGCTCCACTTTCTGCGCCAGGTTGAACGTACAGTATATGGTATACGATTTCCACATCCACACCCGCGAGTATTCAGCTTGCTCTGTAAGCTCGGCGGAGGAGATGTGCCTGAGAGCCGTTGAGGCAGGACTGACCGGATTAGCTCTGACCGAGCATGACGTGTGGTGGCCTCCAGCTGATGTACGGGAACTGCAACAGAGGTTTCCAGAACTCACCATCATGCGAGGAATTGAATGCTCCTGCTTTGAAGGACATTTCCTTGTCTTCCTGCCCGACCCTGAAAACGGCAAGCTCCCTTCCTTGTGCTCCGTTCTGGATTTGATCCCTGTTGTTCACTCTCACGGCGGAATTGTCATCTGGGCCCACCCATTTCGTTTCAGCAAAACCTGGCCCAACTGGTTGGAACATGTTCGACTTGACGGTATGGAAGTGGCCAGCAGCAATATGCACCAACGGGCTGAATCCATGGCAAGACGCGTTGCCGCGGCGAGGGGGATCATGACCTTTCGCAACAGTGATGCTCATCACCTAAGCATGGTAGGCAACTATGGCAATGAGTTGGAGATCCCGCTAACCAACGTTGAAGATTTCATCAATCATGTCCGCAAGCATGCACCGGCGCCGATGGCCAAGGGTGTGGATGCTACTTTAGGTTTTGCCGGTTTTTAGTTCACCGCAGAACATGGAGTTCAGTAAGTACGAATACCCGCCCACCATTGCTTGAACTCGTTCGCCATCGGCTTCGCTTCAACCGATTACCGGGCGGGCTCAACCGCTGCAGGCGGGTTGAACTTGTATTGTTTTTAAACTCTCGACAGATCATTATGGTGAGGATTTGATGGCTCGAACCGTTAGCAAGACCGAAGCCTGCGTTGGCTATGGTATCATCCTGCTTTTGGTGATCATCGCCAGCGTGATCTACCTGCAACAGTCCCGGTTTAACCTGGCTATCCTCACGCCTGGTGTGCTTCAGGCGGAGAGAACACCCCAAACATCTTTCCGTACCAGCCCTTTACCGGATCTCGTTCAGTATGCCCCGATGGGACTCGTATCACTTTCTCCTGCCGAGACCTTCGCCCCTGACAACCTCTCAGACAAGATAAACGGCAAAGCCGAGCTCTACTTGCCCGCCGGTTTTGTACGTCTTTCAGCCCAACGGTTTGCGGTAACAGAAGAACCCGGGCTCTGGATGGAGATATTTGTCTACGACATGGGGTCCATCAGAGGTTCTTTTGCGGTTTACAGTCTCCAGAGACGCTTTGAGGCCGAACCCCTGGATGTGAGCGAGTTCGCGTATAAATCAGAAAACGCCCTCTATTTTGTTCACGGTCCATATTACCTGGAGATAATCTCCTCAGCTACCCAGGATAAACTAACAGAATTAATGCTCATGTTCGGGAAGAACTTCGTCCAGAAAACAACGGTTAGCCATGAGAAAATCAATGAGCTGGCGTTATTTCCTACGCAATATCTGGATGGAGCAAGCATCTCACTTCAGCCCTCCAACGGATTTGGCTTTGACCGGTTCGATTCAATTTTTACGGCACAATATACCATCGCGAAAACAGAGCTAACCGCATTTCTGTCTCAGCGAAAAACTCCAACTGAGGCCGCCGAGCTCGTAGAAGCCTACACCTCGTTTCTTCTGGCAAACGGCGGCACTGAGGTGAAGTCCAGCCTGGACATTCCCGGGGTCAAGATAGTGGAAATTATGGACACCTTTGAATTGATCTTCAATCAGGGCAATATGCTTGCTGGTGTCCACGGGGCTGAAAGCAGGAAGGCAGCGGAGAAGCTCGCCTCCATGTTGCAACGGACCTTAGCGGAGGCTGGTCAGTGAACCAAGAGCCGGAGCAGGGGACAACAAATCGGAGAGACTTTCTGCTACGCGTGCTCAAGGGCGGTATTTCTGTTGCCGCCGCCTGTTCTCTGAGCTATTGGCTTTACGACAGCATCGGCCCTGGCCGAGGTTTAGAGAGCGAGGAATCTGTTACCCTTCCCAACTTCTCCCTCCCAGACCTCGGTAGTAGAATGAGCGTCGTTACCGGTGCGGATAGAATAGAGAGTTTCAACCTGGCTATTCGGGCTCTCGGCGGTATTGAAGCTTTCATCAAAGAGGGCGACAGAGTCCTTCTCAAGGTGAACGCTGCCTTTGCCACCCCACCTATGCTCTCAGCGACAACCAATCCACAACTGCTCGCCGGGGTGGCTCGCTTGTGCTACCAAGCCGGAGCCTCCTCAGTGGTTGTTACTGACAACCCCATAAATGATCCGCAAAGCTGCTTTTTTCTCACCGGCATCGATGAAGCAGCCAGGTCGGCGGGGGCTCAAGTGTTGCTACCCAAAGAGAGCTTTTTCCAGCCCACAACGCTCCCTGACGCCACCCTGATAAGAAACTGGCCGATACTTTGGGATCCCTTTACAGGAATAAACAAGTTAATCGGCATCGCTCCGGTCAAGGATCACCACCGCAGTGGTGCTTCCATGACCATGAAGAACTGGTATGGGCTCCTGGGCGGCCCACGCAACATTTTCCATCAAGACATACATACCATAATCAAGGAATTGGCAATGATGGTGAGGCCAACGTTGGTTATCCTTGACGGCACCTCGACTATGATGACCAACGGCCCAACCGGCGGGTCCCTGACGGACTTGAAACAGACCAACACCATGATCGTCAGCACTGATCAAGTGGCGGCTGACGCGCTCGGGGCCACCTTGTTGGGCAAGACCGCAGCGGAGCTGCCTTATATAGCCAAAGCTGAGGCTGCAGGACTGGGCACGGCCGACTACGAGTCACTTAATCCGATCCGGCTAAGCGTTGCTTAACCACACATGTGCGATCTGCAATATGGGATATGGGATGCTCATGGGGACATGTACGTTGACTGCAGGAGAATTATTGATCTCACATCACACTTCTCATAACGCACATCCGGTGAATCAGAAATGCGAATTGTAACCGTTAGACGCATAACCCAGATTTTCTTCTTTCTCCTCTTCATCTGGTTTTGTATCGTCACCACCGTCGGCGTGCGGTGGTGGCAGCTCAGGGGCTGGCCAGTGAACTGGCTACTCCAGCTCGACCCCTTGGTTGCGGTGTCCACCATGCTCAGCACCCAAACACTTTACCGTGGTCTCCTTTGGGCCCTTGTGACCGTAGTCTTGACAATCATTTTAGGAAGGTTCTTCTGCAGCTGGGTCTGCCCCTTTGGTACCATCCACCATTTTGTCGGCTATCTTGCCAACCGAGGGAAAACCCTCTCAGCAAGAATCGCGCTCAATCAATACCATTCAGGTCAGTCCATTAAATATTACCTGCTGGTCTTTTTGCTAACGGCGGCCGCCGGTAGTTTGCTGGCCCGTCTCCTCAGGGTCGTGCCTGACAGACCCATGCTTTTTTCCATTGTGCTCATCGCCTGTCTGGCAGGCCTTGCCATGCTTGCCATACTCAGGGTGGTATCCAATACAAGAAAGGCGGCCACCTTTCTTCTCGTACTTCTTGGAGTTTGGCTGGGGCTGGGTTTAATCCTCCCGGCAGACCGGGTGATCACCGCTTCCCTCCAAACCGGCTTGTTGGACCCTATCCCGTTGGTTCATCGTTCGGTGAATTTCACCCTGTTACCTCTCACCGAAAAGCTCTCAACCAGTCAACGCCATTACCAGGGCTCCTTGCTCATCGGTGCTGTGTTTTTAACCTCGGTATTATTGAATCTCCGGGTGCCTCGTTTCTACTGCAGGTTTGTCTGTCCGCTTGGAGCTCTCTTCGGCGTGCTGGGAAGATTTGCTGTATGGCGCATAGGCAGAAGCGAAGCGGTATGCAGCCAATGCCAGCTCTGCGACAAGGATTGCGAGGGAGCCTGCCATCCCACCGAAAAGATCCGCATCAGTGAATGTGTGCTCTGCATGAATTGTCTGGAAAGTTGTCGGGACGGCCTGGTTAGCTATCGTACTTCGCTGTCAGAAGCCGGTGAAATCACCTCTCCAGATCTCTCCAGGCGGGGATTTCTTGCCTCTTTTGTTGCAGGCGCTGCAGCCATACCCATAGTTCGAGTAAGCGGCCTGGTGGGACCGAACTGGCAGCCCGCTGTCATTCGCCCTCCCGGGGCTTTAGCCGAAGCGGATTTTCTGAACCGTTGTCTTAAGTGCGGCCAGTGTATGCGAATTTGTCCCACCAACGTAATTCACCCCGCTGGCCTGGAGAGCGGTCTGGAAGGATTGTGGAGTCCCGTCTTGAACTTCCGCATCGGTACCAGCGGTTGCCAGCTCAACTGCGTAGCCTGCTCACACCTCTGTCCCACTGCGGCGATTCGGCCAATCAGCCTGGACGAAAAGCTGGGACGAAACAAATATGCCCAAGTCGGTCCCATTCGACTGGGGACCGCCTTTGTTGATCGGGGTCGCTGTCTGCCCTGGGCCATGGACATACCATGTATTGTCTGCCAGGAAAATTGCCCGGTGAGCCCCAAAGCGATTTTTACGCGGGAATACTACAGTACAATTCGAGGCGGTATCCTTTCGGCTTTAGGGACAGATAAACAAACCTTGGAACTCGATGGCAATACTCTACCAGAAGGTCAATTCGCCACAGGTGATTACTACATCAAACCGGCCGGCCAGGGCAGCGAAGAGCTCCTCCGCATCGTTAGAAACACCAGCAACACCGTAACTGTCGCTGGAAGCAAAATTTGGGAGATAGAGCCTGGGAGTCAGGTTACAATTCAGGTAAGACTCCAGCGTCCCTATGTGGACCCAATTCTCTGCATCGGCTGTGGTATTTGTGAACACGAATGCCCCGTTAGTGGCAAGCGGGCCATCCGGGTCACAGCAGAAAACGAGTCAAGAAGTCCAGGTCATTCCTTGCTTCTTAGGAATGCGTAGGTACCAGCCGGTCGTTGACAGCAAGCAGTACAAACTAAGTGCAAGGCACTGAGCACCTCTCAGTCATTCTGTGCTCAGTGCCTCGTGTGTTTAGTGCCTCGTGTGGACAAGGAGGATTACCCATGTCCAAAAAACATAATCAGTTTTCACGGCGGGATTTTCTCAAGACAGCTGGCGCAGCTACCGTAGGTTCTCTTCTCGGTGCAACGGAAACAATGGGCAAAATCAGTGACCACTCAGGTACAGAGCTCACGGAGGTTTCCACCAGGCCTTTCGGCAAGACGGGGGTGCGAGTTTCAATGCTGTCTCTGGGTGGCATTTTTGATATTCCCAGCAACCAGCTCATGCTCAAGCAGGCCCTGAAGTGGGGTGTCACCTATTGGGACACAGCGGCCAGCTACGAGGGCGGCAGAAGTGAACGGGGAATCGGAAAATTTTTCGCCAAATACCCTGAAACCCGAAAGAGGGTTTTTCTGGTAACCAAGTCCGGCAACCGTGACCCCGATGGTATGACTCGATTACTGAACCGGTCGCTGGAAAGAATGAACACGGACTATATTGATCTCTACTTTGTCCACGGAATTAGCAGCACCAGAGAGCTGGACGGTGAAACCAGAGCCTGGGCGCAAAGGGTTAAAGCGGATGGAAAGATCAGACTTTTCGGGTTCAGCACCCACAGCAACATGGAAGAATGCATGCTCGAAGCAGCCAAGCTGAGCTGGATAGATGGAATTATGATGACTTACAACTACAGGCTCATGCACAAGAGCAAAATGAAAAAAGCGGTGGCCGCCTGCAGCGAGGCTGGTATCGGTTTAACTGCTATGAAAACTCAGGGAGGCTGGTCGCTTCGCTCCTTCAGCAAAACAGAGCTCAATTTGGTAGAACGTTTTCTTGCAAAAGGCTTCACTGACAAGCAGGCCAAACTCAAGGCTGTCTGGAACAATCCGAGCATTGCCAGCATCTGTTCGCAAATGCCCAATCTGACCATTCTGATGTCCAATGTCGCCGCCGCCCTAGACAGGAACAGTCTTTCTGCCGGTGATCTGCGGGTCCTGGAACAGTACGCCCAGGAAACCGATTCCAGTTACTGCGCAGGCTGCAGTGACTTGTGCGAGACAGCATTGGCTGGAGATATTCCGGTGGCCGACGTTATGCGTTATCTCATGTATTATCGGAGCTACGGAGATTGCGATCGTGCCAGGTCGTTGTACGGTCAGTTGTCCGGTGAAACTCGTTTACGGATAAAGAGTCTGGATTATTCCTTAGCCGAAAGGAAATGCCCGCAGCAACTTCCCATCGGCAGGCTGATGCGTGAGGCGGGGAAGCTACTAGCCTAGCCCGGACTACCGTATACTGCCACCGGAGATGTGACCGTGCTTCTCTCCGAGCTCTAATTCCTATAAGCCAAAAGCCGGGGCGTAATCCTCCACCCTCCGGACTGGGAGCCCTACAGGCTGGAAGCGAGGTCGGAGTCGAGCCTGGAGCCGTCCGTCCTCAACAAAAAAACCGCACAACCAAATGATGTGCGGCTAGACCAAAGGTTTTCAAAATTTCCTACAGTTAGAGCTTTCCCCAAACAACGTAATTTCGCAGATTATCCTCCAGGGGATTATCCAGTACCCGCACCTGGCTTTGATTCTCGAAAACGAACTCCTGCTGGCGGGCCGGAACCGGGATGGTGAAAAGCTCCATGGTCTCTTTTTCCAGCCCGACTCTAACAGTCAGTTGGTCAAGTGTTATTCCCTCAAAATCGGTCATAATGCGTTTTCTCGTCTTTGGAGCAGTATGTGTAAATTTCGGCCAATGCTCAAGGCCGAGTTCACCGCTTCAATGCAAACTCACCTGTCCACCGGGAGAGATTTCCAGGTGCCATGATCTTCCGCAGCCGTACCGACAGGCAATATAGACCGGTAAAATTCTTCCACCCTGACAGCCAAAAGGCATTTCTCTCACGTTGCACTCCAGGCCACAATCTCGACAAAAATATGTGTAGCCGTCTGCATAACGAGAACTTTCCCTCCGCTCAAAGAGCTCATGTATGGAAGCGAGGTTATCGGGCATCACCATCTCTCCCTAGCGACGTTGGCTCTTTAAATTTCCTACCGCGATAATAGTGCAATAACAATGCCACTTAGGTATTTGTGAATTATAATTATTTTCGTTTTTCCTCATTGGAATGGCTTCGGCGTCATTGGGGACAGAAGGGGATCTCATCGAGTTGAAAAATACCGTGGAATGATCTTGAGCAGGTAGTACAATCCCTGAAGACGCTGGGAAATGGACTTACTGTAGAGAAAATTGATAACTCCCAACATCCCCTGAAATATCCCTTTTCCGTGCGGATGCCACCAAATGTTCTGTCTTGCAAAGGGAAGCATGTCCTGGACTATCACCTGGGGCTGGCTCATTTCATCAAAGCCAATGAAGCCGTGGGTACGGCCGATTCCCGACTGTTTTACGCCACCCCATGGGGTTTCTGCCAGACCATGGCTCATGAGATGGTCATTGATGGTGACCACGCCGGCTTGGATTTGCCGGGCCAGTTTTTCAGCGTTCCTTCTGTTTTTTGACCAGACCGACCCGGTAAGTCCGAGATGAGAATCGTTGGCAAGTGCAACGGCCTCGTCCATATCTTCGACCTTCATCACCCCAAGAATCGGACCAAAGGTCTCCTCCCGCATTAGCAGCATCTCATGGGTAACTTCTGTCAAAACCGTGGCTGGAAGAATATTCCCAGATTCTTTTCTTTTCCGTTGACCGGAGCGGGCGTACATCACTGCTCCTTTCCTGAGGGCATCTTCCAGGTGATCTTTGACTTTAGAAACCTGGCTTTCTGTAGTCATTGCGCCGATGTCTACGTCGAAATTTTCATCGTAACCCACGCGCAAGGCTTCTACTTTTTCTTTCAGGAGCGCCAAGAATGATTCGTAGACGTCGGTATGAACGTAGATACGCTCAACTCCCCCACAGGACTGACCGCTGTTTTGAAACCCCGCCCATACCGCTCCGGATACTGCCCGGTGCAGGTCCGCGTCCTCACATACCAACATGGCATCGTTGCCTCCCAACTCAAGTACCACTGGAGTCAGAGTTTTCCCGGCTTCAGCCATCAACTGTTTTCCCACCGCCACGGACCCGGTGAAAAAAATTTTATCAATGGAGTTTTCCAAAAAAGCACTTCCGGCGATGCGCCCAGGGATGTTGACATAGTGAAAGGTTCCCGCCGGGAGTTCCGCTGCCAAAAAACATTTTTCCAGCGTCCGCCCAACCCACTGAGTCTCAGAGGCCGTTTTTAAAACCACCGCATTCCCAGCAAGCAGAGCCATCACTACTTCTGAAAAAGGAATAGAAAAGGGATAATTCCATGGGGAGATCACTGCAATAACCCCGTAAGGCATCCGTACGATTTTGGAAAGCTTGTGTAATTGCAGAATATTACCTGGAGAAATACGTCGGTCTTTGAGAAATGTCTTTGCTTTTTTCGTATAATAATCCACTGCCATCGCAGCCGGTAGCACTTCTGTGGTAAGAGCATCCACCCGCGTTTTGCCGTTGTCTCTGGAGATCACCTCAGCGATTTCCTCAGCGTGTTCTGTAAGGTAATCTCGAACTCTGACCAAATACCTCAGCCGCTCCTTTAGCGGCAGTGCCGCCCACGATCTTTGCGCAGCCCGTGCGTTTTCAATAATATGTCTCAATTCTTCAATATTGGTCAGGGGAGAATATCCCAGAATCTCTCCTGTCGCAGGATTACGGCAGACTGTGTGGTCGGATGGATGCTTCCCGTGCTGCTGGCTCATGGGCTAAATCCTTTGTCAAATTATGATTAGATCGCGGCTACCTGCCCGCCATCGTCCGCTAGTCGGACTCAGGCGAGGCAGGCGGGGAAAGCTGCTCCCACAGCAGATTCTAACAGCTGTACTCTGTTTTCTGTCTCTTCCTCCATGCTCTATGCTCCATGCCCGCTGCCTACTGCTCACTGCCCCCTGCTCACTGCCCCCTGTCCCCTCAAGGCTCCCGCCCGTGGAATTGGTCCATGGCGCTGTTGATTCCCAAAAATGTCGCCACCCAATCAAAAATGTCCACTGGCAGTAAACGAAACAGCCAGGTAGTATAAACCATCGGTGGCATGAGCAATCTCCGTTTCTTTCGGGCAATGGCATTCACCAATCGTTCGCTAACATGTTCAGCATCGAGAATGGGTAACAGCTGTGAAAAGCGCGTTCTCACACCCGCAAACATATCGCCCCTCATGAAATAGGGACAAACCACTGTAGTCTGGATGTCCAGCTTCTTCTTTTTCAGCTCTGCTCGTAGAGCTTCATCAAAACCGAATGCAGCAAACTTACTCGCGGAATAATCAATGAGTCCAGCACTGCCCGCAATCCCTGCCGCAGAGGCAATGGTGACTATGTGCCCACTGTTGGATCTGATCATGTCCGGGAGAAAGGCCTTCACCGTCCAGAAGTGGGCGAGTATATTGACTGCCATCGTCCGTTTTAGGTGTTCGTCCGGACATTCCAGAAATGGTCTTCCAGAAACAACCCCCGCGTTATTGATGAGAATATCCACCTTGCCAACTTCGCCTCTCACCTTGCTTGCGGTTTCATAGACCATTTCCCTGTCAGACACATCACAATGGTAGGCCGTCACTCTATAGCCACCCTCCGCAAGTTCGTCGGCAACGGTGGCGAGACTGTCGGCGGCGATATCCCAGAGTACGACATGACTTCCTCTGGCAGCCATTTTCAGAGCAATTAACCGACCCAACCCGCAACCACCACCGGTAACCAAAGTAATCTTATTGAAAAAGTCGGCCATGGTTTCTCCTTGGTTCTTAAAGAGCGAAGCGTAAGAACGTTTTATTTAGCGATACCCAATCCTTCCCGATGGAATATCCTAATCATCTGTTACAAAGATGTTCCATCAGGTGGTCCGAGGTAGCTATACTGTCACCTTGCGATCCGGTCCTCAACGTGGCAAAGTAGGGATAGTCAACTGCAGGAGTTCGTTGTACAGCTAAAGTATAGCACGGTCTCGAAGCTTTTCAGGCGAGTAAAGAGACCCGGCCTATAGGTACGTTAATCGTCAGGAGTAAAAGACATGGCAGAAAAAGTCAAAACAAGTGATATCGAGGATTTTCTGGAGGCTCTTGGACTGGACGAGGAACCCATGGGCGTGTACTACACCGATATGGAGCCGGAGGAGGGAATTGCTCCCAAATCTGAGCTTTTACCCACCATAGAGATGGAGGCCCGAGGCGAAGTGGACTGGGAAGCTCTCTTTGGTAATTTCTCCTGTGTAATAGGAAATATCTGGCGCGCCCGCAAGAAAAAAACCGCAGCCTATTTTGACAAGGAGCGCTTCGGCTGCCTGGGTGGCGCTTTCTACTTAGGTTTTCTGAAGCCGCAGCTTAATTTCATAACCTACTACGTTTCAACCGGCATACCCGATCAGATGGAAGGGGAGCGCTACCTGGAATCGCCAGAGGTGACGCGAGATTTTTTTACCACTATCGATCCTCGACCGGCTCCCGCCCGCTATTGTGTGTTCAAACCCGTTACTCAATTCGAGACCGCAGCACCGCCTGAGCTCACCGTATTTTTTGCTAGAGCGGAAGTGGTTTCCGGTCTTAACCAGTTGGCCACTTTTGTCACCAACGATTTCGAAGCGGTGTGTTCACCATTTGGTGCGGGATGTTCCAATATCGTTACCTGGCCCCTCCGCTATCTTGCTCAAGGCAAGCTCAAGGCCGTCCTGGGTGGCTGGGATCCTTCCGACCGAAAATTTCTCAAGACCGATGAGATTACCTTTACCGTTCCTTTTGAGATGTTCCGACGCATGGTGAGCCGATGGCCCGAGTCCTTTCTAACCACCAAGACCTGGGCAACCGTAAAAAAGAAAATCAATCGCAGTCGGAAGACCTGGGGGGAAGGGGAGTGAAAGTAGATGTTAGATTTAAGATTGTAGATTGTAGAATGAGGCTGGTAGATTGCGGAATCTTATAAGCTGCCCGCTCAGGATCGCGACCATCTGAAATCTAGAATCTGCAATCTAAAGGCGGAGTTCTAATAGTTTATGCCTCGAAAGACACACAAAACTGCGCTAGTGATCATTCCTCCCGAGAATCTTTGGCCTCCAATCCAATCAATCCGTAAAAGACATGACAGGGTTTTCCGGAGATGGATGCCCCACATCACTATGGTCTATCCCTTTCGACCAAAGGAGGAGTTCAATGTCCTAGCTATGGACTTATCAAGCCTCTGCCAAGATATTGAACCATTCCAGGTTGAACTTGCCCAATTTCGTTTTTTTGGACACTCAAAAAAGAAGTACACCCTGTGGCTGGCACCTGAACCTAAAAGTCAGTTGGTAGATTTGCAGAGTGCGTTTCTAAGGATTCTACCTGACTGTAATGACGTGAACCTATTCCCGGGAGGCTTTACCCCCCACCTAAGCGTCGGCCACGTTCGAGGCTGGTCAAAAATGGATACATTATTGGAGGAGCTTCAACAGGACTGGAACCCCCTTTCTTTTGTAGTCCGAGAGATAAGTCTGATTTGGCGAGGCGAACCACCTGATGACGTGTTTCGGGTGGCCCAAACGGTGGGATTGAAAGCATAGGCCTGGCCAAGTGGTTCTCCATGGCACTCTATCCTGGGTCAATTCTGTTGAAGTGAGGGTCCAGTTGTGATAGTTTTGTCTTTAGAAAATACTCGGAACTTCTCATATCTCCTGTAACCGAAAGAAGCGAGAGACCTGACTACTCATTGGCAAAACAAATCTTGCTTTGCCCTCTGAGGCCGACATCTAAGCTGGCTGGGTCAGCTGTAATGTGCACTGAGCAAAATCAGTTATGTTTGTGATCCCTATCTTGCTTGTAATACATTCGAGGCACAAAACCGTTTTCAAAAGGAGGTGATTGAGGATAAAGACAGTTGTATTTTTCTAAAAACGACGATGTCACTAGGGAGGAGTTGAAAATGAGAAAGAGAGTCTTGACCACAACAATCTTCATTGTCCTTTCAACGGCGCTGTTGCTCTTGCCGATCTTTGCGGCGCAAGTGCAAGCCGCCGAGAAAATCGGCTGGGTCGGTCCTGTCTACAAAGAGCTGTCCGCCAGTCTGACCAAGGGTTTCAAGGCCTACTACAAGAGAACCTACGGTGAGGACATAGATATTACCTTCGTGCGACCGGGCGGATGGCCGGTCTGCGTGGACAAAGTGAGAATATGGGGGGGCAAACCGGATGCCGACATCTTCCTGGGCGCAGGCGCTCCAGCCCATGAAGTTTTAAAGAAAGACGGATTGATCGTCCCTTACAAACCAAAGAATTGGGAGAAGGTTCCCGCCGAATGGCATGGCATGAAGGTAAAAGATGAACGTTATTATTGGACCGCTTTTGCGCCCTGGATCGTCACCAATCTGTACAACGAGAAGATTTTGAAGAAGCTCAGGCTGCCGCCGCCAAAAACGTGGAACGACCTGCTCAACCCCATCTACCGGGGCAACATCGTCCATACGCTGCCATACGCCTCCGGCACCATGCATGAAACCGTAGAAATCCTCATGCAGGCATTTGGCGAACAGGAAGCGTGGAGATATCTTCGGTTGTTGGCGGCACAACTGGCCCGCTTTTCCACCGGCAGTACAGATACCACCAACCTAGTGAAGCGCGGCGAAGTTCCCATTGGGGTGGCGCAGCCGCAAATGAACGCCATGGCAGCGCGTAAAGATGGCTATCCCGTCCGGGATTTGCTCCCGGAAAAAACAATCCTG
>CAYFXH010000019.1:0-23614 GCA_964346905.1 uncultured Desulfobacteraceae bacterium
GGTCCCGTTCCCCAGGAACGGGAAACAGGGAGGGGGTGCCTTCCCCCGGCCACAGCCGGGCTTGAAGTGGCCAGACCGTGAGCCTTGGAACGACAGAAGAGACACCAGAAAAGCATTCTCAGGTGCACCTCAGCACAAACCAATACGAGACCTCAGTTCACAAATATCAACCATCCATTTTGGGGGGAACACCTGATTTTCTTCACCAGATCCTTTTCCTGCAGGGGGAGGGAGGCTGCAGCCCTATTCCTTTATCTTGGTTTGCCGCTGGAGGATCATCTGATCGTCGAAAAAAAAGCCACAAAGGTTACCCTTCTGTGGTTGTAGGTAATCCTTCGTGGCCTATTACCTGTGCTTGCGATCTAGTTTTTCAGGTGTACATAAGACGATGAGACCCCAGCTCAACTCATTTGCATACGATGGTCATTGAGATTATCAAGACCCGAATCCTGCCGTTGAACTAATCGACAAAGCTTCTCAGCCGCTCACCCCGGGTACTGTGTCGCAGTTTCCGAATTGCCTTTTTCTCAATCTGTCTGATGCGCTCTTTGGAGACACTGAACCGTTCGCCGATGGTCTTTAAGGTCTCGGTGGGCCTCCCATCAATACCGAATCGGGACTTGAGGATGGTTTCCTCCCGGCTGGAGAGAGTTCCCAGCACCTCGCCAGTGACCTCCATGAGTTCCTGCATGCTCACGTCCTCAAGTGGTGAGACGGCTTTGTCATCCGCAATGAAATCGCCCAACCGCTGCTCCTCACTGCCCAAAGGGGCTTCCAAGGAGATCGGCCGACTGGAGAGCTGGATAATCATCATCACTTTGTCTAAAGTCAACCCACTGCGTTCGGCAATTTCCATGGGAGTGGGTTCCCGACCGAACTCTTTTACCAGTTCGTAGAAAATCTTGAAAAAGTAGCTCTTCATCTCGATGAAATGCACAGGCAGCCGAATAGTACGGGTCTTGTCGTAGATTCCCCGAATGATGCTCTGGCGCACCCACCAGGTAGCATAGGTGCTGAAACGGTTCCCCTTGGTGTAGTCGTAACGGGCAACCGCCTTCAATAGACCCATGTTGCCTTCTTGGATGAGGTCTAGAAAGCTCAAGCCTCGCCCCCGGTGCCTCTTGGCAATGCTCAACACCAACCGTAAATTGCCCTCGACCATCTCATTTTTGGCAGTATCAATTCTCTCTACGATCTCAAGCGCTTCTGCCAGTAACTGTTGCTGGTCTTGAGTGGCATCCTCCCGAGCTGCAATCCACTTTAGAGCCGCCAGGACATGCTCAACCATCTTCTCCCGCAGCCCAGGATAATTCACTGACTCATCCTGCCATTTGCTTACCTGCTGGCGCAGGTCGTCCAACTCAGAATCAACAGTACGCTCATCCCAAATCAGACCTACCAGCTGTTCTTGTCCCTCTTTAATGGTTTTTGCCAACTCAATCTCCCGTTCCGGGGTGAGTAAGGGGAAACGAGAAATCTCATGGAGATAGCAGCTGATTAGGTCTCCGTGAAAGAGGTCTTCCCCTGCACCATCGCCATCCGCTACCTTTCCCACTACGCCATCCCTCGGGATATCCGTTTGGCCTTTTTCCTTTTCTAGGACACACCCTTGGTCTTCGCCACGAGTCTCTCCTTCTCCATCAGCATCTGCCGTTCCGTCTCCAGGTAGATTCTCCTCACTGCAGACCAACTCTTCCAGACAATCCGGTGCGATCAGCTTGGCAGAGAGTAGTTCATCGAGCACATCTCCCTGGCGTTCGAAAATATCATCTTCTTGTTCACCACTGCTTGAACGCTTGCGAATACACAAAGCCATATGGCAAACCCCCTTGTTGTGGCCAGCCGGCCGTCGAATGTTGATTTTAGATACACATGATGAGTTCAAAATAAAAATCTAGTTAACCGATAGGAATACTAAGCATTGTTTTGCCCTCTGTCAAGGAAATTAAAATCGTTTGATTGAAATGATCTCCCTGAGATTCGTGGGAAAGTTGGAGTGGGTAGTATTTGGTGCTCTGCCCAATGGAGAGCTAAGAGTGAACGGTTCGGTACAATCAGAATTGAATGATGCGGTGATCCTAGAGTGGATGCGAGGCCGCAGCTCGGAGGGAGGGGAGAACCTGGAGCTTAGAAAGAAGCCCGGCCACATTCGCGTCACAGGTGGCGGTGGTGCGAGCTAGATATGCAATTCCACCACGTCGCCATCTTGGAGTATGTGGTCGCGCTGCACCATCTGGCCGTCATAGACGGCTTCGCCCCAGACCTTGGCGACTTTGAGTTTTTCTACGAAATCTTTATGAACCTTACCGGCAAAATCCTCCACGGTGCTCCCTTTTTTCAAAACAAAAGGGGCGGTGAGATCAGGTTCCTTGCCAGGAGCTTTGGAGTAGACCCGAATGATTTTCAACTTCTCAACGACGGTCTGCTTTAATAGCTCCAGGTTGCGACCTGTCTCAGCAGAAACCGATAGCGATGGCCAGTCCTCCTCAAGCAGTTCTCGAAAAATCTCAAGATGCTCGTCAGTGTTCTCATCATCGTTCTTGTTGGCCAACACCAACACAGGAATGAATCTGAAAAGTCGCTGCTCGGTGTGTCTCTCTTGTAAATGGTGCGGCACTATGCGGTGCTCTTCCAACAAAGTAACTGTGTCCTCGAGTTGCTGCACCGGATCCGTTTGCAGATCCACCACTAACAGGATAAGGTCTGACCGACGGATGAGATCCAGCAATTCTGGCTCCAAATAGTCCCGGTTTAGCGGTGGAGTATCCACGAGTTGAATCTGGATGTCTTCCACGGGCATCATCCCGGGGGTGGGTTTCCAGGTGGTGAGCGGGAAATCAGCAACCTCTGGATTGGCGTTTGTTAGAGTCGCCACCAGAGCAGATTTGCCCACGTTGGCGAGGCCAACGACCACCACTTGTCCCGCGCCTTCTTTGTCAATACGAAAGGCAGAATCTCGTTTGCTGATGCTCTTCTTGGTCTGGGATGCACTTTTTAGCTTGGAGATGCGTTTGCGGAGACCAGCCCGCAGTTTGTCCGTGCCCTTGTGCTTGGGCATGATGGTAAGCATATCCTCTAGGCAGGCGATCTTCTCCGCGGGTGTTTTCGCCGCGCGATAGCGTTTTTCCGCTTCAAAGTAATCAGGAGGAAGGTTTGCTGGCATTGCTAATTAAGTGACATCTTTCAGCGCTTTGCTTAGCACTGCTATGGAATGTTACGAGATAACGTTAGAAAACTTTGCAACAAAAGTCAATTGATCCGTATAGCAGGAAGTCTTGAATGCACGTCACATGAGCGCCACCCCTTTGAAAACCGACGGGAGCATGGCTCGCTTCGTTCATGGAAGCTCTGAGCGGCTGGGACATTGCAAGCAAATCAAACTTTTTTAGGGTTGATCCCTTGGAAGCAGATGTTTATTATAGCCCGTGAGAATCAATCGCCAGGGGGCGATCGACCATGCCCATTTACGAATATCTTTGCTGTTGCTGCAATCGATGCTTCGAGACCTTGATGCTGAAATCCACTCAAGCACCGCCACCATGCCCCTATTGTGGTGCTGAGCGGATTGAACGTTTGCTCTCCTCTTTTACCTGCACCAGCTCTTCTAAAAGTGCTGAGAGTTTAACGGGTACAGCAGGATGCGGCAGCGGCGGCTTCTCTTGAGCGTCATGACAAGGCCGGCGGCGCCGTCCTGAAAACGAGTATGTACACATCATCCGCCGCACAGTTTAGCGAAGGCGGATACGTTTTGGCTCAATAGACATTTCCTTTCTGCCCCAGCCAGGTCCTGTGCCCGTAAAACACACCTGGCCCAGGTAACGGCTGTTTAACGAAACCCTTTACCAGCACCACAACTAGTAGACTCTCGTGCACTTTATAGCGGATTTGCATATCCATTCCCGCTACTCTGTGGCCACCAGCAAGGCCATGGAGCCGAAGAACCTGCACCGGTGGGCCCAACTCAAGGGGATCACAGTGGTGGGAACTGGCGATAGTACTCACCCCGGCTGGCTGGCGGAACTCCAAGACAAGCTCCAACCTGCCGAACCTGGCCTCTTGCAACTGAAACCGGACCTGGCAAAACCTGTGGATGCAACGGTCCCAAAGCCCTGTCAAAGACCGGTGCGGTTTCTTCTCAGTGCTGAGGTGAGTAGCATTTACAAGAAGAACGGCCACACCCGTAAAGTGCACAACCTCATCTTCTTGCCGAACATGGAGGCCGCCCTCAAACTTCAGGCGACGCTGGCGCGCATTGGGAATATTCAAGCAGACGGCCGTCCCATTTTGGGGCTGGATGCCAAGGAGTTACTGAAAATAGTCAAGGAGACCGACGATGAGGCCGTGCTCGTTCCCGCCCACGCTTGGACGCCTCACTTTTCCGTGCTCGGGGCCAAATCGGGCTTTGACAGCCTGGAGGAATGTTTCGAGGAATTGACCCCATTCATTCCCGCCATTGAGACCGGTCTTTCCTCTGACCCGCCCATGAACTGGAGAATCTCGGCCCTGGATAGGGTCCGGCTCATATCCAACTCCGACGCTCATTCTCCCGCCAAACTCATGCGGGAGGCAAATCTGTTTGATACCGAACTCTCGTATACGGCCATCATGAAAGCCATCTGCCAACCGGACAGTCCCGATTTTTTGGGAACCATAGAATTTTTTCCCGAGGAAGGTAAATATCACTACGACGGCCACCGTGCTTGTGGCGTCCGCTTTGCCCCCGAAGAGACGAGACTGAATGGCGGCCGGTGTTGTAAGTGCAATACCAAGGTGACCGTAGGGGTCATGCACCGCGTCGAAGAACTGGCTGACCTCCCGCCCGGAAGGCGCCCGCCCCAGGCCCGCTCTTACCAGTGCCTGATTCCCCTGATGGAGATCATTGCTGAGGTGGAGCAGGTCGGGGTCAATAGCAAGAAGGTAACTGGAGCTTACCTGGACCTTCTCTCCAGATTGGGAAGCGAGTACCATGTGCTGGTAGAGGCAGAGCTGGAAACTATTCGCCAGGCAGGTTCAGACCTTATGTCTGAGGCCATCAGGCGAATGCGCTCTGGGCAGATAAGCATCCACCCTGGATATGACGGTGAGTTCGGCACCATTAAGGTTTTTGACAGTAAAGACCGTGAACAGATCTCCGGCCAATTGCAGCTTTTCTAGTGTAATGAAGAATCAACATCGTAGGGGCTGAAAGTTGTCGGATTTTTTCTTGTAACCTCCAAGAGCACGACCTTCGCCAAGCACACAGAGCATAGCGAAAAATAAGGCAAACGGCGAACAGCTGCAGAACAGATTCGTTTACTGTTTACCATGAGCTCTGCGTTATTTCCTGTGCGATCTTCGTGTCCTTCGTGGATTCATTTTCCCCTGGGGAGTACTAAAAGAATGCTGGAACATCTCAACGAAGCTCAGCGCTTGGCCGTGGAGTCCACCGATGGACCCATTCTCATTCTGGCTGGCGCCGGAACCGGAAAGACCAGAACTCTCACTCATCGTATCGGTCATCTTATTGAGAACCGGACCGTTGAGCCGAGGCAGGTCATGGCAGTGACCTTTGCCCGCAAGGCCGCAGTAGAAATGGCTGCGCGTCTGAAAAAACTGTTGTCCCAACCCACCAGGGCCAGAGAGATCCGCATAGGTACCTTTCACGCCATCTCTGCTTCCCTGCTCCGTGAAAGCCTAGATACAGAGGAGGGATTTGAACTCCTTCCGGAGAGCGGCCAGATAGACCTGATCAAGAAGATACTCCAAAAGCGGGGGTTGGCAGGACCTGATTGGCAGCCCCTGGAGGTACTCCGCAAAATCTCCTTGGCCAAAGGCCAATTGCTTTCTCCCAAAGACCTAGCCATGAGCACCGAGAGACACCTTGCCAGAGTGTACCGCCTTTACCAGCGCGCTCTGGAAGACAAACACCTGCTGGACTTCGATGATCTTATTGGAAAGCTGGTGCGACGCTGGGATGAGTCACCAGCAGCGCTTGCCCGTCACCAGAGCCTTTTCAAGTTCATTCTGGTGGACGAATTCCAGGACGTCAATGAGGCCCAGTACCGTTGGCTCCAGCTTCTGAGCACACCTCACCGCAACCTGTGCGTTGTGGGCGATACGGATCAATCCATTTACGGCTTTCGGGGCTCACATCTGGGTATTTTTCAGCGGTTTCAGGAAGATTTCCCAGAGGCCCGAGTAATAAAGCTGGAGCAGAACTTCCGCTCCAGCCAACGTGTTTTGGAAGCGGCCACTGGACTCATCGCGTACAACGCTAATCCACTGACTTGCGAGCTTTGGAGCGAGAATGAACCTGGTCCTCTTCTTCGGTTGGGTCGTCTTGCGGATGAAGGACAAGAAGCTCGCTTTGTGGTGAATGAAATCGAACGACTCCTGGGCGGAAGCAGCCATTACCAGATCTACCAAGGCAGCCACACCGATACCCCGGAGGAAACCCTTTACGGATTTGGAGATTTTGCCGTGCTCTACCGCACCCACGCCCAAAGCGGTCCTTTGGCAGAGGCCCTTTCGCGTGCCGGCATTCCGTTTCAAGTAGTGGGAGAAAAACCACCTTTTGCCACCCTGGCAGCAGATACACTCCTGTCCTACCTCTGTTTTGCTGCGGACACCTCCAGCGTCAAGGACCTCCAGGTCATTTTCAACATGCCTCCCAGAGGTCTTGGAGAGAAAGCCCAACAATGGTTCCATGAACAGACTGCCAGAGGGATTGGTGCCTGGGAGGTCCTGCGTCTGGCCAGCAGAAGTGTTGACCTCCCTGTGCGATATCAGGCAGCTACAGATCTGCTGCGGCGAATCATTGTCCTTCTGCAAAGCCTCATTGCCACCCTGCCGCTGCCTGAAGTACTGGAGAGAGCCTGGGACGAGACGGGGTTGCGTCGACATTTTCAGGAAAATGGTGATTCAGCCGCAGAGGGTTTCAAATGGCTCCACCTACTGGCTGCACTCCACGGGGAAAAGCCGGCAATAGAGACCTTCACCGGTTTTATGGATGATTTGTCTCAGTGGCGATCCGGTGACTTTTATGATCCCCGGGCTGATGCAGTAACACTCATGACTCTCCACGCAGCCAAAGGGTTGGAGTTTCCGGTGGTGTTTATCTGCGGCCTGGACCAAGAACTGCTTCCCCTCACCCGCAAAAGCCAAGGAGAGGAAGCTCTCCAGGAGGAACGTCGCCTTTTGTATGTGGCCATGACCAGAGCTCGCCATCTTCTGGTGCTCTCAAGCGTGAGCCGCCGCTTCCTTTACGGCGAAGTCCACACCTGCCAGCCATCACCTTTCCTCAAAGAAATCCCTCACCACTGTATGGAAGAGGTCTCCACGGTCACCAGGAAAAAGAAAAAGACCCCCAAAGAAAAGCAACTTAATCTTTTCTAACGGTTGGTGCAAAGCGCTCTTTTTCAGCATGCAGCTGGTAGGTATGAAATGGTATCGGCGGCTTACTGCTATCTGCCTGGTGCCCACTGCGCCTAGTTGCCCTTTCGAGTCCTTTGTGGTAACTCCATGGACTGATTGGAGAAATCCCAACATGCCCGCTCAAAATTCCAATAAATCTGATGCTGACTCGCTGCTCCTGAAGCCGGTACAGGCCATAAAGGGAGTAGGGCCGCGATTGGCCGGACACTTAAAGGCCAAGGGGCTGGCTACCATCGAAGACCTTCTCTTCAATCTACCCCTTGGATATTTGGATCAGCGTGGCGGCCTGCAGATCAGCCGGCTGCAACCGGGAGAATATGTCAGTTTCGTAGCCAATGTGTTGAGTGCCAGGGAGGTTCACTATCGCCGCCGCAAGATCTATGAAGTGACCTTAAGTGATGGGAGCGGCGTGGTCACCGCCAAATGGTTCCATTACGGCCGCTGGCTCAGCCAGCGCTTTCATCGTTTCAAAGGGAGCATGAGGGTGAGCGGTGTCCTGCGTCTCTTTGGCCGAAAACTCGAGATTCATCACCCAGAGTTGGAGGAAGTAGATAACGAGGAAAGCGGTGCCATCGTACCTCGCTACAGTCCCATTTCTGGTGTTGCCCCCAAAGCCTACCGGAGCATTATGAAAGAGGTAGTGAGCACCTTTGTCTCTCAGGTTCCGGAGACCTTGCCCGATCCAGTTCGTGATTACTTTAACCTGCTTGATCTGCAAACCGCCCTGCGTCAGGTTCACTTCCCCAGTGAGCTTCAAGAACGTGAGACCGCTCACCAGCTCTCACCGGGACTCCGTCGCCTCATTTTCGAAGAGCTCTTCTTTCTGGAACTCCTCATCATTCGCAGTAGGGAAATGTTAGCTCGTGAAACAGGATACCCCATGGTCCTGGAGCGGGACTTTCTCCGTCGCGTGGGTAAATTGCTCCCTTTCACACTCACCCAGGCCCAAAAACGGGTCATGAGAGATATTTCTGCTGATCTCGGCAAGAAACGTCCCATGAATCGGCTGGTGCAGGGTGACGTCGGTTGCGGCAAGACAGTAGTCGCCTTGCTCACTGCCCTCATCGTGATTTCAAACGACTTTCAAGCTGCAGTAATGGCACCCACTGAAATCCTCGCACACCAGCATTGTATCAATCTGCAGCCCTATGCCCAGGCGCTGGGGATACCACTTACCCTGCTCACCTCCAAACTGAAGGCAGGCGAGAAGCAGGTCCGAACAGAGGCAATCGCCACCGGCAAGGCCCGGTTGATCATCGGTACCCATGCTTTGATCCAGAAGCACGTAACCTTTCAGCAGCTTGGATTGGTAATAATAGACGAACAACACCGCTTCGGAGTACTCCAACGGTTGGCCCTTCGACAGAAAGGCGGAAGCCCTCATGTCTTGGTAATGACCGCAACCCCCATACCCAGAACCCTAGCCATGACCGTTTACGGAGATTTGGACGTCTCTGTCATTGACCAACTGCCGCCTGGAAGAGCTCCCGTGGAAACCCGCATAATTGAGGCCAACAATCGCAGGAAGGCTTACGAACTTCTCAGACGGGAATTCAACCAGGGTCATCAAGGCTACATTATCTATCCGTTAGTGGAAGAGTCGGAAAAGTCAGATCTGAGGGATGTCACCACCATGACCGAGCACTTGCAAGAGGAGGTCTTTCCTGACATCTCTGTGGCCATGCTGCACGGTCGCATGGCTGCTGAAGAAAAGCAGGCCATCATGGCCGCGTTTGCCAGTAAACAAGTACAGCTTCTCGTGGCCACCACCGTCATCGAGGTGGGCATTGATGTGCCCGACGCCACGGTAATGGTAGTGGAGCATCCAGAGCGATTTGGACTGTCCCAGCTTCACCAGCTACGCGGCCGGGTTGGGCGCAGCACTCATCGCTCCTACTGTCTCCTCATTCGCGAAGGGGGTGGTTTTGACACCGACCAGCGGCTGGCCATTATGGAACAGAGTAACGATGGCTTTCGCATAGCGGAAGAGGACCTGCGGTTGCGAGGACCCGGCGATCTCGTCGGCCTGCAGCAGGCAGGGTTCATCGATCTAAAGCTGGCCAACTTGGTACGAGATGCTGACACCCTTGCAACTGCTCGCCGGGCCGCCCTGACGCTGATGCAGAAGGATCCTGACCTGCACAAACCTGCTCATGCTGCCATTCGTGCCAAAATGCAGCGTCAGAGCCGCCAGATCGCCGAGATTTTGCAGACATCCTAGCCGCTCTTTTGCACAACTCTGACACCTGCAGACTGACATATGGACAAGAGACAAAGGCCAGTGTCCAGCGAGCAGATAGGCATGGGTCAAATCGCATTGCCCATGTATCATCTTGCAGTCGGAGTGAATATCGTTCCAAACGCACTTTCACCGGAACAATGAGCAATGTACTTCGGTGAAACCGCTGAGTACCGTCAGTTGGCGGTGAACCGGTATAAGGAACCAAACTATGCAAAGACTGATTTCCTTACTGGGCATTCCAGGGTTATTACTCCTTGCATTTATCTTTTGCAAGGATCGGAAACGTCTCTCGTACAAGACCATTTTCATTGGCATCGGACTTCAATTTTTTTTCGCACTGATTGTCTTGCGTACCCGTATCGGCCATCAAATCTTCTATTGGGTAGGCCGTGGAGCCGAGAAGTTGATTGGCTTCACCGACGCCGGCTCTCGCTTCGTTTTTGGTGACCTCATGAACGTAGAGAAAATCGGCTTCATAGTGGCGTTTCATGTGCTGCCGGTGATCGTCTTCTTCTCCTCCCTCTCAGCCATCCTTTATCACTTCGGTATCTTGCAGTGGTTGGTGCGGCTGATGGCGCGCATCTTTACCCGTACTTTGGGTGTTTCCGGGGCTGAAGCACTGAGCGTTGCAGCCAATGTGTTCGTGGGAATGGTTGAAGCACCGATTCTGGTTCGCCCGTATATTGAGAAAATGACCGAATCGGAACTGTTCTGTCTGATGAGTGCTGGGATGGCAACCATTGCCGGCAGTGTTATGGCCGCCTACATCGGAATTCTGCAGCCACACTTTCCGCAGGTGGCTGGCCATATCCTTTCCGCCAGCCTTATGAGCGCCCCTGCAGCCATAGTTATCGCCAAGATCATGATTCCCGAGACCGGCACTCCCCTCACTGCGGGTAAGGTTCAGAGTACTCATGAGAAACAGGATGTGAATTTCATTGACGCTGCTGCTCGCGGTGCCATCGACGGCGTGCACCTGGCTCTTTTCGTTGCCGCGATGCTTATCGCTTTTATTGCGCTGGTGGCTATGGTAAACGCTTTTTTTGGATTGTTCGGCACCAGCTTTGAGACTATTCTAGGCTGGCTTTTTGCTCCCATTGCCTTTCTCATGGGGATCCCCTGGAAAGAAGCGGTGCAGGTGGGCTCCCTGCTGGGGCAAAAGACCGTACTAAACGAATTTGTCGCCTACCTGAACCTTGCCAAGGGGCTAGCCGGTGGCGAGATTACTCTGAGTGGACGCTCCCTTACCATAACAACCTATGCCCTCTGCGGCTTCGCCAATTTCGGTTCCCTCGGCATTATGATCGCTGGTATCGGCGGCATGGCTCCGGGCCGCCGCCATGACCTGGCGAGACTCGGAATCCTTTCTATCATTTCGGGATCCCTGGCTGCCTTTCTCACCGCCACCATTGCCGGAGTCTTAGGGTAGTGATGTAAGGGTATAACGTGCGCAACCAAGACGTCGCTCCCACATGACCACTTGCCAAAAAACATGCCAGCGGAACCGCTGCGATTCGCTTCGCTTTGCTCTGCCCACCCACATCATCCCCCTATTGGCATATGGCTTGCATCTTCCCGTATATGTCCGGAAAAGCAACGTTCTCACTGTATCAAAGATACAGCGTAATGGGGAGAGGTTCGCGCCAAGCTCTGTGCGACCTGAGAAACCTCGCCCTGGTATTCTCCATCCACGGTGCTCTTGGGGCTGGGATCACGCCAACTGACAACCTTGAACCCTTCGCATCGGGGCTCGGGGGACCAGTATGGAATACAAAGATCTTCTCTATTTTCTCCAACATGTGGGCACAGATCCCTCTCGCCTGATATTCGAAGACGAGCTTACCGGCATCTATAACCGACGCTTTCTCCTCAACTTCCTCCAATGTAAGGTCCCCTGGGATTCTCTCGAGAACTATCCGGTGTCGCTGCTGATGATGGACGTTGACCATTTCAAGCAAATCAACGACACCTACGGTCATGCGGCCGGTGATCGGGCACTGGTCTGGGTAGCCAGTCTACTCAGAGAGGTTGCTGGCGAAAATGGCCATCCCATTCGCTATGCGGGGGATGAGTTCATGATACTCATGCCTCGCTCTGATAAGCAGGCGGCTGTGCAGGTGGCTGAACAGCTCATGAAGCTGGTCCATGCAAAACCCATATACCTAAATGAGATGGAAGGTGAATTCTCAATCACCCTGAGCATCGGGGTCGCATCTGCCCCAGATGATGCCCAGAGCAGTAAAGATCTCATCCATTCAGCTGATACCGCACTCTACTCCGCCAAACAAGCGGGACGCGACCGATTAGCCAGTGCCGGTGAGGTCTCGCCCCAGCATGTGTTTACCAAGACAGCCCTCCATCAACTTGAGAAAGCAAGAATCGGCGGCCGCGAACTGCACCTCAAGCACGTTGCCGAGGCACTCAAGAAATTCGATAAAGGTGAAAGTCAGTTTCTCATAGTTGAAGGTGCAGCCGGCATGGGTAAGAGCGAATTTCTGGAAACGATCCGCAAGAATCTGTCCCAAAGCGAGAACTGGCCGATTTCGGTGAAGGCTATTCCCCAGGAACTTTTTCGTCCCTACCACTTGACCACCAGCATCCTCGTAGAAATACTGAATCAACTACCGAACAAAGGTGTTGCAATCCTTGAGGCCCTGGGCCCTCAAGAAATCTCTTACCTGTCCAACATCCTGCCCCAGTTGGGGGAGACAGATGATCACGGCCAAGACGATGAACAAGCTCGGCGAGAGGGACTTTTTACTACCCTCGTTCATTTCATCCCTAAGGCCCTCGATTCTCGTCCCCTCATCTTGCTCATTGATGATCTCGATTTTGCTGATGAGGCCACTCTCCTTTTGCTTCGGCGGCTGATCCTTGACCACCGCGTTCCTCTTTTCATCTGTGCCACCGCCACAGATATCCACCAGCATACAACGGAGGGGCATTCCGCTCCTCTAGAACGATTTTACGCCACCTATTGCAAAGAATTAGACATCCACAGGGTCAGCTTAACACCGCTCACTGCCGCAAACATCGCCGAACATTTGCAAGGAATCTTCCCCCAGGTGGCGCTGCCTAAAAACTTTGAGACGAACTTGGCTAAGACCACACAAGGAAATCCTCTCTTCCTCAACGAAATTGTGCGAAAACTGGTTCTCGACAGGAAAATTACCCTTGCCGGCAACCAATGGGTCGCCGAACCTTTGGAGGAGGGATATCTGCCCAAATCCTTAGAGGAGATCGTCAACCAGAAAATCGCCACCCTCGACGAAGAAAGCAGACAACTGCTCGACCAGGCCTCCACATTTGGCGAAAATGTCTCCTTGAGTATGCTCTCTGGGAGCTCAAAGGAAGTGGAGGCCAAGGTCCTGGAGTTTGTCGATCAGGCTGTGGCCCAGGGCCTCGTAACTTCGGAATTTCAGTTAAATGATGAGACCATTCGCTTCCTCAGCAAGCGCGTTTTGGACATCATCTACGGAGCCATGCAGGAGGAGCGGAAACAAGAGTTGCATGAGCACGTCGGTAAGTATCAGGAAGTCCTCTACGAACAACGTCTTATCCCTTCGGCCGCCACCTTAGCCTACCACTTCAAGCGCTCAACCAATCAGGAAAAGGCCAGCAATTATGAACAACTCCAGGTAGCCTCCAACCACAGTCTATTTAACGCTGCAGAAGCGATATACTATACTGGCGAGCGAACTGCTGAGGCATCGCCGGAGACCAGCCCTCTGGATCAAGATAGCCTTCCCCTCATCCCCACCGTGCTTCGTTCCATGCTCCTGGTCGTGCGCAATATGAAACTGTACCCGCCGGGAAGCAAAGCTATCGTGGCTGCCAACCGACAGCTTAAGGATATTATCGACACGTTCTTGGCCAACAATGAGCTCCTGTCGCTCTTCGGGATAAAGCAGGCCTTGATCGTCAATGGCCAAAGAATTGATGTCACCGAATTTACCTACTTCGCCGAGTCCTTTCTCAAGTTCTTGAACCGGTTGGAACTGAAAGGCATCACCTTCAAAAAGGGCGTCACCGAGGAAGAGTTGCAAGCCTTGCTGGAGGCCTTCGGTGCAGTCAAGCCGGACATGGTTGACCAACAATTTTGGCAACGCTTTTCAGGGGAGAAGCGGTTGGTTCATATAGAGTTGACTCAGGTCCGCTACGCCGTAATCGCGGAGGCAGCTGGCCAAGCCCAGATTGAGCAGGCAGCTGCTGGGGTGGATGCCCTAACCGCCGCGGAGATTTCAGCTCAACTGGCCGATGCCGAAAAGGGGCTGGATACGACAGACCTAAAAGATCTGCCCGAAGTAATGCGCTGCCTGCTTAATGCGGTGAGAAGCATCAAACTCTATCCATTTAAGAGTAAAGCCATCACCACTGCCATCGAACAGCTGCTCCAATCCCTCCAGCGCATCCTGAGCAGGAGGCCTGCTCTCACCCTGGCACGCGTGGGTGATTCCCTCTTGATTAACGGTGAAAAGATAGACACCTCTGAGTTTGACACCTTGGCTCAGAGCTTTTCGAAGTTCCTTGGCTCCCTTGCCCTCACCAGTCTCACTTTCCTACCGAATGTCTCTTCGGAGGAACTGCAAACCTTTGTCGGCTCACTCGATAACCTTCCCACTGTTGGCCTGGATGGCGCCTATTGGATGCGCTTGGCCAGAGACCACGGACTGTCGTCCATCCTCTTCGACCAGCGTCTCTATGAGGCCAGGGTCTCTTCAACCATGCTGGCACCCAGTGAGTCCACCGCCACCAGGGTTGCAGCCAAGGTAATGAGACCGGCACAGCTGGCCGAATCAGAGGCTGTAGAGACCCTCGACACCCTTGCGGAAAAGATGCCGGTGCGGATGAGCGATCTCTTGCTGAAGGGCGACGAAGCACAGATCGAGCTGATAATACAGCGACTTATGGAAGAATTTCTCCAAGGACCTCTGCAGACCCGCCAAGAGGTAGTGAATCGTCTTCACGGGATGTTGGAGGAGTTAAATCTTGGTTTGCAAAGCCAGTTGGCAAAGCTCATGGCAGGTCCACTCCTTGTAGTCTTTTCACAAGAAGAGGACCCCGTAATTCTTCGGGAGTTGGCCAACCTTCTACACCGGTTAACCACCATTCTCCTGCAATTTTCAGAATATGCGTCAGCTAGCCGCATTCTTTTGCACCTCGCCGGTCGGTACCGTAAGCTTCTCAAGGCGAGGAGCGAAAAGGCCAGGCTACTGAAAAAGATCCTGCTGAGACCCCTGGAGCCCAAAGCCCAACAGCTAATTTTGGATGATTTTCGCTCCGGCGAACCCACGCGACAACAGAATGCGGCTCAACTTCTCGGTAGTCTGCGCCGAGGGAGCCTCCCTTTGCTTATCAACATTATCAAACGTGACCATGATCTCAGGGTCAGGCAGATGGCTGCCACCCTTCTGGCAGAGCAGGGAGTCCAGGCGGCCAAAATGCTGAAGCGCGAACTTGTCCTGCAGACCACCTCCGATGAACGCATACGCATACTTGAGGTCATAGACAGCGTCACCCGTGACCTTAGAACCGAACTCGCCCAGGCTCTCAACGACAACGATACCCAGGTGCGTCGGGCGGCTCTTCAACTCGCTGAACGGCTGAACGATGATCAGGTGGAAAAACTTCTCCTCGAGCAGGCCGAGAATGAGAAGGTACATGTGGGGGTGGCAGCCATCAAGTCACTGGGTAAGTTTCCGTCTCGGGCCGTCATAGCAAAGCTCATTGCCATATTAAAATCAACCAAAGATCAGGAGCGGCAGATCGCCTGCTGCCAAGCCTTAGGACTCATCGCTCATGCCGCCAGCATTCAGGTATTGGCAGAAGTCTTGGCGTCAAAAGGGTTGTTCGGACGCAGACGACAGAGTGCAGAAGTGCGCGCAACAGCAGCGTTGGCCCTGACCAAGATTGATCACCCCCGGGTCGCCCAGGTGTTAGCCAACTATGTTAACGACAGCGACCCTCGAGTTAGACAGATCGCCAATTCTCTTAAACTCTCTTCTCCTACCACCCCCAAGAGAAATCTCGCAGTGGCCAAGTAACCCATCCAGGTGCAGAAATCATGATCTCTATCGATTTCTCCTGAGCTTTTCTTGTCGTCACCCTGTCTCCCCGGCCGAGCTGACAAGGGAAGCTCTGGAGCAGAGCGCATCCGGAGCATCCGGTGGACTCCACCGAGACCAGCCTGGCTTCCTGAGGGTAGCACCCCGGTAAGATAAGCTCTGCCACAGCGACAAAACTACTCCATAAAAATGGATAGCGACTATGCGATCTGTGCAAGAGCTTTTCTTGTCGTCACCCTGTCTCCCCGGCCAAGCTGACAAGGGAAGCTCTGAAGCAGAGCGCATCCGGAGCATCTGGACAGAGTTCTTGGGGACAGATGGGTATAGTGTGATGCTCATCTACTCCGATACCCCAGCATTCCCCCTCTGGCATATAGCTTGCACTCAGCAAGAGATGTATTGAAATGCAACCGATCTCCCTGTATCATAATCACACCGAAACCATTAGAAGGAGAGCCCTGAGTTTTGCTACTCTGGACACCCACCCTTGCGACCCGCCATGTTCTTTTCACGGTGCTCTCCGAGCAGAGATTGCGCAAGCGGGTAACTGTATAGCTTTAATGATCTGGCTCTAGTATGGAATACCAAGACCTCCTCTATTTTCTCCAGCACGTCGGCACGGATCCCTCGCGCCTGATCTTCGAAGACGAGCTCACCGGAATTTATAACCGACGTTTTCTCCTCAACTACTTCCGCTACAAGATCCCCTGGGATTCCCTGGAAAGCCACCCAGTGTCGTTACTCATGATGGACTTGGACCACTTCAAGCAGGTCAACGACAACTACGGTCATGAGGCTGGTGACCAGGTACTCATCTGGGTGGCTAGTCTGATCAAAGAAGTGTCAGGAGATGAAGGTCTCGCTATCCGCTACGCTGGTGATGAGTTCATTATCCTCATGCCGCAGGCCGACAAAGAGGAGGCCCTGCAAGTTGCGGAACAGCTCATCCAACGGCTGCACGATGAGCCTGTGCGGTTGCCGGAAATTGATGACCAACTGCCTATCACCATGAGCATAGGAGTGGCATCTGCCCCTGGTGATGCTCAAACCGGTAAGGCCCTCATCCAGAAAGCAGATACTGCTCTCTACTACGCCAAAAAGACTGGGCGCGATCGGCTCGCCAACGCTGGGCAAATTGCCCTTGAAGACGTGTTTGCCAAAACTGCGCTTCATCAGTTGGATAGAGCGACAATCGCCGGCCGCAAGGCCCAACTTTTCTCGGTGGCCGAAGCCCTGAAGAAATTCAGTAAACGTCAGAGCCAGTTTCTCATCATTGAAGGCGCCAGCGGTATGGGCAAAAGCGAATTTTTACAAACGATCCGGAGAAATCTGGCCCAAACCAAAATCTGCCAGATCACGGCACATGGAACTCCCCAGGAGGGTTTCCGACCCTATTATCTGACCAGCAACATTCTGATTGAAATACTGAATCAGCGGCCCGATAAGGGCGCCGGAATCTTAGATGATCTGACTCCGCTTGAGGTCAACTACCTTTCCCATGTCTTGCCTCACTTGGGAGGGCCTGAAGAAGTCTCTGACCAAGAAGATGACAAGACTCAGCGTGAACAAATCTTTACCACCCTTGTCCACTTTATCCCCAAGGCACTCAATTCCCGGCCCCTGATCCTTCTTCTTGATGACCTGCACCTGAGCGACGAGGCCACTCTACTGCTCCTCAGGCAGTTGCTCTTACGCGGGGACATTCCATTGTTCATCTGTGGAACTGCCACCGATATCCGCCCGGGCAGAGTACAAGTAACGCCAGCCCCCCTGGAACGTTTTTTCACCGCTTACCAAAAGGAGCTCAATATTCGCAGGGTGGCCCTCACCCCATTGACCGCCAAGGAGATTGGTTCTCACTTTCAGGGGATTTTTCCACAGGTGAAACTGCCCGAAAATTTTGAGGAAGATCTGGCCCAGCTCACCCACGGTAACCCTCTCTTTATCAGCGAGATCCAGCGGAAGCTGGTAATGGATGGAAAAATCACCCTAACCGGCCAGCAGTGGGTCATCGAAGCTCTGGAGGAAGGGTATCTACCACGATCTTTGGAAGAAATCGTCAGCCAAAAAATCGCCGCCCTTGACGAAGAAAGCAGGCAACTACTCGATCAGGCTTCCACAATTGGCGAAAATGTCTCCTTGAGCGTGCTTACCGGGAGCTCTGAAAACAGGGAGACTGCGGTTTTGGAATTTGTCGATCAAGCTGTGGCTCAGGGTCTCATCAGCACCGATTACCAGATGAACGATGACACCATACGCTTTTTGAGCAAACGTGTTTTGGAAATCACCTATGGCGCCATCAATGACGATCGGAAACAGGAACTGCACGAGCGTATCGGTGATTACCAGGAAACCCTTTACGAACAACGCCTTTTGCCATCGGCTGCGACCCTCGCCTACCACTTTCAGCTTTCAGCAAACCAGGAAAAGGCCCGACTCTACCAGGAATCACAACAAGCCCACAGCAACAAAATATTCAACGGTGAAGAGGCAAGATACTACACGGGAGAGAAGCTGGAAGACACCGTCCCGGAGGATTCACCCCTAGATCCCGCCAGCCTGCCCCATTTACCCGGAGTCATTCGTGCGCTCCTCACCACTGTACGTAACATCAAACTCTATCCGCCCGGAAGTAAAGCCATTGTCAGCTCCACTGGGCAGCTCAAGGAAACCATCGACAATATCCTGGCTCGCAACGATCGACTCACTATCACCATAGTAGGCAATACCTTGGCGGTGAATGCCGAAGAAATAGATGTTTCGGAGTTCAAAGCCGTTGCCGAGACATATATCAAGTTCATGAATCGGCTGGAACTGAAAAGCATTGCCTTCTCTCAGGGTCTTGGTGAGCATGAGCTGAGGGCGATGGTAGAGGCCCTTGGTCGGATCAGCAAGAAAATGATTGATCCTCGTTTCTGGAAGAGGTTTTCAGCAGAACAGCGTCTCCTTCATATTGAGCTCAGACAAGTGCGTTACACCACTGTAGCAGAACCGGATGAAGCTGCTGAAGATCTAGAAGTAGCGCAGGAAACTGGCAGAGCTGCACCTGTTCATGATTCCGCCAGAGTGCTCGCCGCTGACCATGGTCTGGATGAGCAGGATATCAACCAAATTCCCCAAGTGCTCCGCTGTCTTCTCACAGCCACCAGCAATATGAAACTTTACCCCCCAGAGAGCACGGCCATCAGCCAAGGCTTTGAGCAGCTTTATCAAGCCTTGAGAGCAGTGTTCGCCAGGCGACCTGCCCTCACACTGGCACGTGTCGGCGAGTCTCTGCTGGTCAACGGCCAAAAGATAGATACTGCAGATTTCAAGACCATGGCCGATGGCTTTTTGAGGTTTCTGGAGTCTGTCAGGCTGAGGAGCGTCAGCTTCTTGAAGGACACTTCTGTCCGTGAGCTGGCAATTTTCATTGGGGCGATCGGCCAGAATCCTCCTGACGCCCTCGACAGCATGTTTTGGCGGCGCTTTGCCAGAGAGCAGCAACTGGCTGGAATACTATTCGACCAGCGTCTATACGGGATCCTAGAGGAGCAGGTTGGCGCGGGTACTGGCCAACTGGAGTCCGTCGAGGAGTCAGTGCCAGATAAAGACTTTCAGCCAGAGCCTTTCACGCCACATCCTGATGGTGATCTCAAATCAGTGATCGTTTCAGAACCAAAAGAGGCAGTGCCACTATCGGAACCGGTTCCGCTAGAGGTTGATGCTATTGGGCTTACTGAGACTTCCCTTGAATCAATGGCGACGCAGCTGAGCGATCTCCTTCTCAAAGGTGATGAAAAGCAGTCTCGGCAGATCATCACTCACCTCTTCCGAGACTTCGCCGACCAGCCCTCCCTGCTACGCACGAAAGTGATCAATGTCTGTGACAGTCTGCTTGAAGATCCGGTTTTCGGTTCTCAACCCGCTATCGTGGAGCTCTTAACGGATCCTCTTCTCGTCATTTTACCGGAAGAGGAAGATCCCGGGCTTCTGAGAGAAATCTCAGCATTGCTTTCCCGAACCGCCGCCAATCTCATCCAGTTTGGCGACTATCAGCGAGCCGGTCGGATCCTTACGCATCTGCGCAAAAGGCAAAAGCAACTGCAGGAAAGCAGCGATGAGCCGGCCCTATCCAGCGAAACACTTCTCATAGGAGAACTCGAGCCGAGGACACAAATGGTACTGTTGGAGGATTTGCGTTCGCAAGAACCCACCCGGCTGCAAAAGGTCGCCCAACTTCTCAGTAGTCTGGGCCCAGTAGCCATGCCCCTGCTCATTGAGGTCGTTAAACGTGAAGACAACCTAAGAGTAAGACAGATTGCCTCGCATCTACTGAAAGAATCAGGGCCAGAGGCGGCCAAGCTTCTCAAGCGTGAATTGGTTCTCGAGGGCTCCCCTCGGGAACGAGTGCGAATCCTAGAGGTGATCGACGTTGTGACCCAAGATTTGAAGACAGAGTTAGCCGATGCGCTCGGTGATGAGAACCTCAGGGTGAGGCGAGCGGCATTCCGTCTCACGGAGCGCTTGAACGATGCCCGGGTGACTTCACTGCTCCTTGATTATGCCAACCATGAAGATGTAAAGATGGCGG
Organism: uncultured Desulfobacteraceae bacterium; assembly: GCA_964346905.1. Lineage (GTDB taxonomy): Bacteria > Desulfobacterota > Syntrophobacteria > BM002 > BM002 > BM002. The sequence continues at coordinate 20,294 of CAYFXH010000019.1, forward strand.
TGGTCGCCATCAAATCCCTGGGAAAACTCAAACCCAAAGGAGCAGTTGATGTTCTGGTTTCCGTGCTCGAGTCTTCAAAAGAACCGGAGCGTCTGATCGCTTGCTGCCGAGCCTTGGGGCAGATAGCTGATCCGGCCGCCATTGAACCACTGGCCAAAATGGTGGATCTCGGACGTTTCCTCTCGCTTCGCAAAAAGCGTAGTTCCCTGGTTCGCGCCACCGCCGCTTCTGCTCTAGCCCAGATCCCTGACCCTCAGGTCGCCCAAGTGCTGGCCCCTTACGTGGAAGACCGCGACCCCCGGATTCGACAAGTCGCCCAAGCCCGGGCGAGCAAGTCAACTCCCTCATCTCCCGCCGAAGATTAACTAAAGCCTGTGTCACAGCCGGCAGAGAACAGCAGGAAACAGGCAGATACGCAGCATGCAATTCCTCTCAGAATCTCGTGACAAAATCAGATGAACCTTTTGCGCTGCTGGCAGCCAGCTGCGCAAAAGCGCTGGGCGGTTTACGCCATTCCGTAAACATTAGGATCGTAATTTGTTCAGGACGTGAAAGACGCGCCAGAGAGCTGTGAGGTTGGTCCCTACTGCGAGCAGGATGAGGGCGACGATCAGCACAGCATCTTGACCGAGTAATGCTGCTTCATTGGTACGGGCAGTGAAATTGACCAGGGAATTCACCACCCCGGCCACACCGATGACGATGATTCTTTCGCCCCGCTGAAAAAGGCCCACCAGGCAGGAAACCTTGAGACCTTCAGCTCTTGCTCTGGTGTAACTCACCATAAAGGAGCCCAACAGAACAAGAAAAACGGTCAGGGTAATGAGGGGTGTAGCGCTACCGGTTCGCAGGAAGTAAGCCCAAATGCCCACGAGAATAAAGGACTCTGAGTAGCGATCCAAGATTGAGTCCAGAAAGGCACCCTGCTTTCTTGCTTGGTTAAGCTCTCGGGCCAGGGCGCCATCCAGGCTATCAAGTAAACCCGCGAGTAACGTAAGCACTCCACCCCAAAAAGGGCTAACCACAAAGGCAATGCCTGCCCCGAGACCAGAGAGCAAACTGAGAAAACTCAGATGGTTTGCCTTCATCCGGAGAAGCACACAGAAAGGAACAAGATATCTGCAGAGAAAACGATAATATGCGGCTTCGAGCACGCTTCCTTTAAGCATTTCAGCTTGCCTTCTCTGGACCTCGCCTGGCCCCGGCCAGCAACCAGACCGAACAGGCCAACTCCTCACCCTGAAAATGGAAACCACCTCTGAGAAAGATGTCCATGCTCGTTGTGAGCAGCGAAGACGTGGCCATCAAGGAGCGAATCGCTCTCTCTTGCCACCACACATTGCCGGAAGAGATGCAAAGACAGGGATTAACTGGTCTCCAATACCTTGGGTAGCTGTGTAAGGGAAAGTTTCCATCTGCGTGAAGCTCAATTATTCCTACCTCTTGTAATCATAGCAAAATCAGCTAAATTGTCGAGCGGATTCTTTTGACAAAAGACTGGTCTTTAGATATGCTAAATTTGTCCTAACTTATCAGCGCACCTGTGCTCAGTCTTTTTGGTCATGGGTCCTTGAGCATGCTGAAGATCCCCATGAAGAAAATGCACCCAGCCAAAACAAGTAGCCTCGCACAAGATGTAGAGGTCTTGCGCGTATCCAAGGATCAGTGGAGTCGCACCCGAGTTGCGGTTGTGCAAGAAATTCCGCTGACAATATTCTTGAATGACCGCGAAATCGTCACCCTTCTGTGTACTGGAGCTCATGTAAAGAGCTTGGCGGTGGGTTTCTTGAACTCGGAGGGTCTCCTGAAGGAACGGAACAACCTGAAGAGCGTGGAGGTGGACGAGGACCGACAAACGGTTCGGGTCTTTACCAGTGAGCGTACTGAAATGGCAGAGCAGCTTTTCGGGAAAAGAACCCTGACCTCAGGCTGCGGTAAAGGCACCATGTTTTACAATGTCTTGGACTCACTCCAGAGTCAGCCCCTCAAAAATAGACTTACCATCAGAACCGATCAGGTTCGCCAACTCATAACGGAGCTGCATAAACGCTCTGAGCTGTATCGCCTCTCCCGGGGAGTTCACAACTGCGGCCTTGCTAATACTGAACAGATTCTTATCTTTCGTGACGACATCGGTCGCCACAATGCTGTGGATATGATTCTTGGGGAATGTTTCCTCAATGAGGTGCCCACAAACGATAAAATCATCGTAACCACTGGCCGCATTACTTCCGAAATTTTGATAAAGGCTGCCAAGATGCACATCCCTATGCTCATCTCCCGCTCTGCCGCAACCAGCCTGTCGCTGGATCTCGCTCGCACCCTGAATATGACCGTTATCGGTTATGTACGCGGCGGCAATATCCTAGCCTACACTGGAGGAGAGAACCTCATCAGCTGAAGGCGAGCACTTGGTTTGCCGGTTAAGTCGGTTGAGCCAGTTAGGCCGGTTATGGCGGATCAGCCAGCAAAGGCATCAGTTGTTCTTGAGAGGCAGGTTGATTCCGTACTTCTAGTCAACGCAGCGTGTCCTGAAATGTTGTCACAATAACAGGTGAATCGGCCAACTGGCAAACAGCCACAACCGGCACAACCGTTTACTACAATGATCTATCTAGACAACGCAGCTACATCCTTTCCCAAGCCACCACCGGTGGTGGAGGCCGTTGCTCAATATTTAAAGGAAGTAGGGGGCAACCCCGGTCGTGCCGCTCATTCTCTGGCTCGAGAGGCCAGTGGTGTAATTGGCCGCACTCGGCGATCCCTCGCCAACTTACTTGGAAATGTTGACCCATCTCGGCTCATCTTCACCCCGAGTGCAACAGTCGCTCTAAATCTGGCCTTCAAGGGACTACTCAAAGCTGGGGATCACGTACTCACCTCCAGCCTGGAGCACAATTCAGTCTTGCGCCCACTCCATGGTTTGGAGAAACTAGGTGTCAGCCACAGCCAGATTCCCTGCAGCCCCAGTGGTGAGTTGAAGCCCGCAGACATTCTTCCCCATATCCGGCCTCGTACCAGACTCATCGCCCTGCTCCATGCTTCCAATGTTACCGGTGGCCTGATGCCTGTGATGGAGGTAGGAAAGATTGCACGGGAACACTCCATTCTTCTGCTCGTTGATGCGGCCCAAACCTTAGGCACAATCTCAGTCAATCCGTTACACCTCCATATCGACCTGCTCGCAGGATCTGGTCACAAGGGTTTGTTGGGACCAATGGGCACCGGCTTTCTCTACGTAAGACCAGGTCTTGAGTTGGAACCCCTTTGGCAGGGAGGCACCGGCACGCATTCTGAGTCGCTGGAACAGCCGGAAACTTG